>CAZDNN010000768.1:0-2657 GCA_964506385.1 uncultured Planctomycetota bacterium | reverse complement strand
TTGTCACCGGTGCGGCGGATGGCGGGCCTGGCCTCGGGGCCGGCGGCAGTGCGGCGGATGGCGGGGGCGCCGGAGCGGGCCTCGCTGTCGGCCGATGCCGCGGAGGCGTCGGGCTCGCGGTCGGGGATGCCCTCGGGCGGGATGGGCTCGATGGGGTGGTCAACGGGCAGCTTGGGCAGCCGGGCGCGGTCGAGCTTGCGGGCCATGAGGCGGCGGGTGCGCAGGTCGAGCGGCATCTGGTGCGGCTCCCGCAACCGAGGCTCGGCGACGACGTAGGGCAGGTGGCGCTGGCCACGCGGACGCGGCGCCTCGAGCAGCGAGAGCGACTCCTCGACCGTCTGCCCCGTGAGCAGGCTGTTGAGGACGACGGCGGCGGCGCGGCGGCTGTGCATGGTGCCCTCGCCCAGCTCGACGTTGCGGACGTGGTAGGGGGTGATCGGGCGGCTCGTGCAGTTGGGGCAGCCGTCCTCGCAGTCGCACGTAAGGAGCTGCTCGAGGGCGACGCCGAGGATCTCCTCGAGCCGCTCGTAGCACTGCTCGCTGTGGCCGATGCCCTTGAGGTAGAACTCGAACCAGAACATCGTCTCGGGCGCGGCGTTGCGGCAGCCGAGGCTCCAGTCGAAGTCGTTGGCGTCGCTCGTGAGGAACAGGGGCAGGACGCGGCTGACGCAGTAGAGGATGCCGCGCATCCCATCGTAGGCGTCGAGCCCGACGGCGATGGCCTCCCGCGCGAGCGCCTGCGGGGCGGTGAGCCAGAAGCTCATGGCCTCGTAGGCCACGTTCGGCACGTCGGCCGGCTGCTGGTCGATGCGGTCCATCGAGTAGAAGCGCACCCGCTCGTAGCAGAAGGTGCTGAGAATGGCAAAGACCTCGCCGAGATGGGCCGTCCCGGTGCCGCAGGGCCGGGAGTCGAGGGTGACGTCGATGTGATCGACGGCCGTGCCGCTGAGCGGATCGGTGTAGAAATCGACGTTGACGCGGCGCACGCGGACGACGTTGCGGTCGAAGTCGTGATCGACGAGGGTATAGGTGTCGCCGCCGCGGAGGTAGATGGCCCCCGGGTAGAAGATGCGGAGGGCGCGGAACTTGTCGAGGCGGTCGAGCACCTGCTCCGTGTCGGCGTCCTGGACCACCGTGCTCTCGTCGCCGTAGCCCCGCAGGCGCACCTCGTGGGCAGGCTGGTCGGGCGAGGCGTGGTACCAGGCGTCGTTGAGGTGGTGGACCTTCTGTTTCTCCTCGAGGACCTCGAGCGCGAGGCCGGCGGCGTAACCGAAGCGCGCGGTCTCGGCGTCCCTGACGGGCAGCTCCGCGGTGGCGCAGCGCACGTGGCCGAGCACGACGAACGGGTTGTCGCTGTCCACGACCCCTGCCTCGATGGGCCGCTCGAAGACGAACTCGGGGTGGGCCATGACGTACTGGTTGATGGGGGTGTCGGTGCCGACGAGGATGCACAGGCAGTCGCGGCCCGCGCGGCCCGCCCTCCCCCACTGCTGGAACAGCGCGTGGAGCCATCCCGGATAGCCGATGACGATGCAGGCGTCGAGCGCGCCTACGTCGATGCCGAGCTCGAGCGCGCGGGTGGCGCACACCCCGAGCAGCTCGCCCTCGCGGAGCCGCCGCTCCATCTCCCGCCGCTGCTTCGGCGAGTAGCCGCCACGGTAGGGCACGACCTTGTCGGCGAGGGCCGGCGCCTCCTGCCCGAGGCCCTCGCGGACGTAGCGGTACATCATCTCCGCCGTCGTGCGCGACTTGGCGAAGCAGATGGTCGGCGCCCGCCCCCGGATGAGCCGCACCATCAGCTCCTGCGCCTCGACGTTCGCGCTCCGACGGCCACGCCACTTCCGCTGCCGAATGCGCGGCGGGTTCCAGAAGACATACGTCCTCGACCCTGCCGCGCTGGCATCCTCGCTCACGTGGCGGAGCGGGCGGCCGACGACCCGCTCGGCCATCTCCCTCGGATTCCCGACCGTGGCGGAAGAGCAGATGAACTGCGGTCTGGCGCCATAGTGCTCGCACACCCGCTCGAGCCGCCGCAGGACGTTGGCCATGTTGGCGCCGAAGAAGCCGGCGTAGACGTGGAGCTCGTCCAGCACCACGTAGCGCAGGCCGTTGAACAGCCGCTGCCAGCGCGGGTGGCCGGGCAGCAGGTTGCAGTGGAGCATCTCGGGGTTGGTCACGATCAGGCGGGAGCGGTCGCGGGCCGTGCGGCGGTCAGCGGCGGAGGCGTCGGCGTCGAAGGGCATGGCCTCGACGAGCCTCGGATCGACGGCGTCGCGCATCGCTGCCACGCCGCGATTCCACGCCGCCACCTGGTCCCGCGCCAGAGCCTTCATGGGGAACACGAACAGGGCGGTGGTCTCGGGCTCTTCGAGGAACCGCTGGAGGATGGGCACCTGGAAGCACAGGCTCTTGCCGCTCGCCGGCCCCGTGGTGATCAGCACGTCGTCGCCCCGCAGCGCCGCCTCGATCGCCTCGGCCTGGTGGCGATAGAGCCGTGTGACGCCGAGCGCAGACAAGAAGTGCCTGACCGCGGGATGCAGCCCCTCCGGCACCGGCGCCCAGCTCGGCTCCCGCGCCGGCTCGGCTTGGACGTGGACGATCTGGTCCCTGTAGCCGGGATCGCGCCTCAGCGATTCGAGGAAGCCGTCAACGTCCAT
>CAZDNN010000767.1:0-2661 GCA_964506385.1 uncultured Planctomycetota bacterium | reverse complement strand
CGCCCTCACCTCTCGGACGTGTCAAAAAGCGTGCCAATCGCCTGCGGCGGCTCGGGGGCACTTCAGCCGGCTGAGTAGTTACCGGATCACGAATCACGCATCACCCGTCTCTCACACGGGCAGTTTCCACGGCGCCCGCATGTTGCGGCCGAGGCGCTTCGTGGCTTCGGCGTCGCCCACGCAGATCTCCTTCTCAGTGTCCCACTTCAGCGTCCGCCCTTTCTTCTGGCCGAGCTGCATGGCGATGCGGCCGAGGAACATGGTCACCGACATGTCGAAGGAGTAGTCGATGTCGGCGGAGGTCCTGCCACGGGTCTTCACGCCCTTGAGGAACTCGCCCTGCCAGTTGCCCGAGCCGGGCAGGGTCTTGGGCACGTCGGGGATGTCCTTGAGCTCCTTGCCGTCGATGTATATGTGGCGACTGCCGAAGCCTGCGGCCATCGTTCCCTTGTCGCCCTCGAAAATCATGCAGGCGCCCTTGGTATTCACGCCCGCGAGCTTCGGCGCCTTGGTTGTCCAGTGGTACTTGAAGGAGCCGAAGTCGGCGTCCACCTCGATCCACTTCATCGCCTGGGCGATGCCCTCGGCGATGTCCTCGCCGCGGCCTGTGACGGTCTTGGGCGGCGGGAAGCCGACGGCCCACTGGGGCAGGTCGTTGTTGTGGCACCACCAGTTGACGTAGTCGCCGGCCGAGTAGTCCCAGAAGAAGCGGAAGTGGTAGTGGAATCGGCGGATGTTGAAGGGCCTCTTGGGCGCGGGGCCGAGCCACATGTCATAGTCCACGCCGGGCGGTGGGTCGCTGTCGGGGTCGTTCCACACGGGTGCGCGGCAGCCCTGCCAGGAGCGGATGGTGTGGATCTTGCCGAGGACGCCAGCCTTGATCAGCTCGGCGCTGCGGCGCATCGCCTCGTTGGCGTGGCGCTGGCAGCCGAGCTGGAACACCCGCTTGTGGCGCTTGCAGAGCCGCTTCATCGCCTTGGCCTCGGCGTAGCACCACGCCATGGGCTTCTCGCCGTAGACATCCTTGCCCGCGGCGAAGGCGTGACAGGCCATCAGCCCGTGCCAGTGGTCGGGCGTGCCATAGGAGACGGCATCGATGTCCTTCCGCCCGAGGATCTCGCGGAAGTCGGCGCAGCCCTTGGCCTCGTGGTTGCCGTATCTCTTGTGGACCTGGCCGAGCTTGCCGCCGAGGATCTTGGGATCGACGTCGCAGAGCGCCACGATGCGGCAGTCGCTGTGCTTGAGGAACCACCCGACGTGGCTCCCGCCGATGTTGCGCACCCCGATGATCCCCATCGTCACTTGGTCGCTGGGCGCTGCGCCCAGCTTCCAGTCGGGAAGGACCGTCAGCGCCGCTGCGCCCACGATCCCCTTGCCCGCGGAACTCAAGAACTCGCGCCGTCTCATCGCCGTCTCCAAAGCCACGCCCAATGGACCCACGGACCCTTGCTGCGATGGTATGCATTCGCGCCCGTCGAGTCAAGGGAGGGCTAGCGGAGACTAGCAGCCCGTGGCAGAAGTCCGTTCGGACTGCGTGCGGGTCTTCGGGCCGATCTCCGCGTTGCGAGATCTCGACGAATCCACCGATTCGCCTGCGATCTCGCGCCTTGACCTCGGCCCGAATCCCTCGCACTCGTCTGCGAAGGACTTCTGCCACGGGCTGCTAGGCGGTTGCGCTGTCAGAGCTGCACGTGGGTTTTCATACGGCTTGGTAGGTTGCCTAGTGACGATAATTGCGGACCTAAACAGGTCTGCAATCATGCTGCGGGCACAGGCACGGGCATGCTCTCGTCGCCTGGACGCGGGGTGGCTGGGATGTAGCAGGACGGTGACCCTACCAGGATGTCGTCAGCCGGTTGACAACGCAACCGCCCGAGCCGAGACGGCGCATGAGGAGGAACTGGCGGGGGCCGCCGCCATCAGGCAGGTCGAACACGTCCGACGGCTGAACGGCGAAGCCGTGCTTCGCGGCCTCGCGCTCCGCCAGCGGTCGCTCGGCCTCGATGGCCTGGGGCGTCTTGTAGTGCACGAGGACTGCCCCCGGCTCCGGCTTGAGCAGGCCGCGGCACTCGCGGACCAGCTTGCCAGCCGGCCCGACAGCCCGGGCGAGAACGACGTCGTAGCGGCCCGCGTGGGCCTCCAGTCGCGAGGCCTCGCGCGCCCTGCGGGCCACAACCGTCGCGTTCGCCAGACCCAACGCCTCGGCCTCGGCGGCGACGAACGCAGCCTTCCTGCCGCGCGACTCGAAGCCGGTGAGCCGCAGCGCGGGGCTTGCCCACGCGAGGGGCAGGAGCGGGAGCCCAGCGCCGCAGCCGACGTCGGCCACCGCCAGCGGCTCGCCGAGCAGCGCAGGCAGAGCCTGCCCTACGGCAACGCTGTCGGCCACGTGGAGAACCCAGAAGCCCGCCTCCGACGTTATTCGGGTCAGATTCACCACCTCGTTGGCCGCCACGAGGTCAGCCCACAGCCGGCCCATGACCTCGAGCGGCGAACGCGCGAAGTCCACCCCGCACGTCCGCAGGAACGCCACGACATTCTCCGAGGGATGTGCCATGGCCGTATCGTACAACCGTGCGCCAGAAAAGCAACCTGCGCATGGCGACGGCGACTAGCAGTCCGTGGCAGAAGTCCTTCGCAGACGAGTGCGAGGGATTCGGGCCG
>CAZDNN010000766.1:0-2678 GCA_964506385.1 uncultured Planctomycetota bacterium | reverse complement strand
CGAGGACGATTCAGAACACCGGGCCGCGGTCCCCAAGATCCGGGGCCAGACTCGCAGCCCTTCGAGCTTGTTCCCGCCTGGCGTGAGACCCCTCGGTCTCGGACGCCATCGCACTCCTCCACACCCATGCTCCGGGCCAGCGCGCAAGTCGCGAGCGACAGCGAACGGAAGGCGCGTTGTGGTGCTAAGCTGCCTGTGCGTAGCTCGGCGGGCCGACCGGTGACGTCCCTCCGCTCGGCTCGGCAAGGCAGAATGTACGCGCCGCCGTGACAGCGGTCCAGGCTCGGCTGCGGCACCGCCAGGCGAGCTTTCGCAGCCAGGCCCTTGACAGGCCAGCATCGCGCCGGCTATAAGTACAGGCAGTGGAGACGGGATGGCCCCGCCGCTGAGGCGGTCAGAGACGAAAGGCGATGCCATGGCAGACGCCAGGGACAGGAAGAAGCCGAAAGCACCCGCTTTCGAGTACCCTGAGCCACTCGCGGGCATCAACAGGCTGCCGGCCAACGATCGCGCGGTGGCCGACGCGGTGTGCCGCGAGATCGTGGCGGGCGGCGAGGAGCGGATCGTCCAGCTCATCGGCCTCGTCGGCGAGTTCGGCGAGGACAAAGGGGTCAAGCCCCGCTACGCGCTCCACGCCCTCACGTCCTACTGCTCGCGGGCGGGGGCCGCCGAGGAGCGGGCACTGCTCGCCGCCACCCTCGCGAAGCAGCTCGCAGGGAAGCACTCAGCGTCGGTCAAGGCGTTCCTCATCCGACAGCTCGAGCTCGCGGGCACCCCGTCCGAAGTGCCGGCCCTGGAGAAGTGGATCGCCGACGCGAAGCTCGGCCTGCCCGCCATCGCCGCTCTGATCGCGATCGGCGACGAGACGGCGACGGCCGCACTGAGCAACGCGCTCCCCGCGTCGAGCGGCCGCCACCGGGCCGGCATCATCGAGGGGCTCGGCCGCCTCCGCGACCGCGCCTGTGTGAAGGCCATCGTGAAGGCAGCAGGCGAGAAGGATCGCGATATCCGCCTCGCCGCCATCCACGCACTCGCCAACATCGGCGACGCAGGCGCCATCGAGACCGTGAAGGGCGCACTCAAGACCGACTCGGCGTACGAACGGACACAGGCCACCGACTGCTGCCTCCTGCTCGCCCGGCGCCTCGCCGAGCAGGAGAAGACCAACGACGCCAAGGCCCTCTACCAGCATCTGCTCGCAGCGTGCAAGGCGCCGCACGAGCAGCACGTTCGCCACGCGGCGCAGGAGGGGCTCAAGGCACTGAGCAAGGGACTGTGACTTCGTGGGTGCCACGCTCACGCAGCGCGTGAGGGTCTGAGCTACACCCGGCCCGGCTTGGACCCCCAGCCTGGCAGTCGAGTGTGGCACCCACAACCCGACTGAAGGGGACGTCGCCGTGACGCCATCGAGGATCAGCCGTCGCCACTTCCTGGGCACGTCCGCCCTCACAGCCGCCGCGTTCGCCGTCGTGCCGCGGCACGTCCTCGGCGGAGAAGGGAAGCCGCCGCCCAGCGACACAGCGACCTACGCCACCATCGGCAACGGCAGGCGCAGGGACTCAGGCATCGGCTGCCTCGGCGCGCGCAAGAAAATCGCCGTGTGCGACGTGGACACCAAGCACATGGTGAAGGAGAAGCCCGAGGTCGCACGCTACAAGGACTTCCGCCTGCTCCTCGAGCGCAAGGACCTCGATGCCGTCGCCATCGGCACACCGCCCCACTGGCACGCCCTGCCCGCTATCGCCGCCGCCCAGGCGGGAAAGCACATCTTCTGCGAGAAGCCCACCACCAAGTTCATCGCCGAAGGCCGCGCCCTCGCCGACGCCGTCGCGCGCTACGGCGTCGCCTTCCAGATCGGCACCTTCAAGCGGTTCGGCAACAGCCGCAACAGATCCCACGTCGAGTGCCACAAGATCATCGCCCACGGCCTCATCAAGGACCTCAGCGGCGTGTGCGTCAACGCCGGCGCCCGCAACCGCATCGGGAAGACCAACCTCAAGCCACAGCCCGTCCCCGCCAACCTCGATTACGATTTCTGGCTCGGCCCCGCGCCCTGGAAGCCTTACAACGCCGCGCGAGTCCACTACAACAACCGCTTCTACTGGGACTACGAGGGCGGCGACCTCACCAACTTCGGCTACCACTCCTACGACCCCATCCAGTGGACCTTCGCGAAGGACGCCACCGCCCCCGTCAAGGCGAGGCCCCACGCCCCGTGGCCGCAGCACCCCGACGCCGTGGGCTACTACGGCTGGGTCGAGCTCACCTACGCCGACGGCCTCCGCGTCATCATCACCGGCGGCGGCTGGAAGCAGAAGAAGCCCTACGACGGCCCGAAGGGCAAGAGCCTCGTGAGCGCCAACGACCTCGACGAGGAGGCCCGCGCCAAGCTCCGCGAGCTGCCTGACCCCGAGCCGCTCGTTACCTTCGGCGAGGCCGTGCGCACCGGCAAGCGCGCCGGCGGCCACGCAGAGAGCAGCCACCGCGCCGCCACCGCCCTCCACCTCGCCAACATCGCCATCCGCGTCGGCCGCACCATCCACTTCGACCCCGTCGCCGAGCAGATCCTCGGCGACGACGAGGCCAACCGCCTCGTCAACATCCCCATGCGACCCCCCTGGCACCTCTAGCAGCCCGTGGCAGAAGTCCGTTCGGACTGCGTGCGGGTCTTCGGGCCG
>CAZDNN010000765.1:0-2680 GCA_964506385.1 uncultured Planctomycetota bacterium | reverse complement strand
GCTGGACGATCCGCAACCGCGCTGGCTGCCCTACCGCCCGCTCGTCCCGGCGGCGCTGGCGTTCGCCGTCGGGATCGCGCTGCGCGAGTACGCGGCTCTGCCGCGTGGGACAGGCTGGGGCGCTGCGCTGGTGGCAATGCTGGCCTTCCCGCTTGCGCGGACCATCGGGGCGCGGCACGTAGCGACTGCCGCGCTCGGCATCCTGCTGGTGGCGGCGGGGTGGATGCGCCTCGACATGGCGTCAGGACCGCTGCCGGCAAGCCACGTCGCGCGCTTCGCGCGGGGCCAGCCCGTCCTGGCGAAGCTGAGGGGCACCATCGCCCGGGAGCCGCAGGGCTACACGATGCCCGCCCTCCCCCTCTCGGGCGACAGCACGTGGCTCTCGAAGGATGTCCACCGCTTGCGGTTCCTCCTCGACGTGACGCAGGCGCACGTCGAAGGCCGCTGGGTCGCCGCCTGCGGCCGGCTGCGGGTCACGGTGTTCGAGCCAGGCACAGAGCCGAAGGGGACGCTTCAGTGCGGTGACCGTGTGGTCGTCACCGGCTCGCTGCGCCGCCCCCACCCGCCGACGAACCCCGGGCAGTTCGACTTCGCCGCCGTCCTGCGCCGCCGCGGCATCCACGCGGTCATGGGCGCCGCGCGCGACATGGTCCACGTGGAGGCGCGCGGCCTCGGTCCCTGGCCGCTTGGGCTGGCGGAGCACGCGCGGCGGGCGATGCGAGACGTCCTGTCCGACTCGCTAGCACACAGAAAGGAAGCCGCGGCGCTGCTGGCGGCGACGCTGCTGGGGGAGCGCGACGAGCTCGACGACGAGCTGGAGGAGTCCTTCAGGCGCTCCGGCACGGCCCACCTGCTGGCCATCAGCGGGCTGCACGTGGGGATCCTCGCCTGGGTGGTCTGGCGCCTCACTGGCTTGGCAGGGCTGGGCCGCAGGACGTCGGGCCTCATCGTGCTGGTGGCGGTGGTGCTCTATGCGCTGGTGACGGGCCTGACGCCCTCGGTGTCGCGCGCGACGATCGTGACGGTGGCTCTCGTCGTGGCGATGCTGGGACGCAGGCAGCTCGACCCGCTGCACGCCACGGCGCTGGCGGCACTCGTCGTGCTCGTGCTGCGTCCATTCGACCTCTTCCAGGCGGGCTTCCAGCTCTCGTTCGCTGCCGTGGTGGGCATCCTGTGCGTGTGCGAGGAGCTCCAGGTCGCGCTGCGGCCCGTGCCGCGGCTCGAGGAGCGGCTGCTGACGCTCGACGCCATGACGCGGTGGCAGCGGACACGGCTGTGGCTGCGGCGCAAGGCGGTGCCGGCCGTGGCCGTCTCGCTGGCGGCATGGCTGGGCGTGCTGCCGCTGATCGCGTACTACTTCAACGTGTTCAGCCCGGTCACAGTGCTGGCGAATCTGCTGGCGGTGCCGTGTCTGATGGCCGTAGTGGTATTCGGGTTCGCGCACATCGCGCTCGCGTCGATTTGGTCGTGGCTGGGGCTGCTGCCGGGCCTGGCGGCGAGCGGGGCGACGCGGCTGCTGACGGCGGTGGTCGAGGGAGCGGCGCGGGTGCCGCTGGGCTGGCACCACGTGGCGCGGCCGTCGCTGGGGTGGGTCGTCGCCTACTACGCCCTGGGGCTGGTGGTCGTCGGACGCCGGCGGATCGGCCTGAACGGGCGTCAGGCGGCGGCGATCTGGATGGGGGGCCTGCTCGTCTTCCTGGTCGCCACCGCCTTCCCGCCGCGGCCCGACGGCTTCGAGGTAACGGCCCTCGACGTCGAGCACGGCAACGCCACGGTGCTGCGCTATCCCGACGGCTCGACGGTGCTCTGCGACTGCGGGTGCTACGGCCGCACGGACGTGGGCCGCGACGCCGTCGCTCCCGCGCTCTGGCACTGGGGCGTCCGCCGCATTGACCTGATCGTCGTCTCTCACGGGGACGTCGATCACATCAACGGCCTGCCATCGATCATTGACCGCTTCCCCGTCGGGCGCGTCGTCTACAGCCCCGTCCTGCCCCGCATCGAGGCAGGGCAGCAGCTCCTGGATATGCTCGACGCGCGGGGCATCCCCCACGGGCCGGCCCGCGCAGGTGACCGCATCGTCGTCGGCGACGGCAACTGCATCGAGGTCCTGGCTCCCGTAGCGTGGACCCTCGACAGCTACGGGAGGAACCAGAACGAGAACTCGCTGATCGTGATGGCCGAGCACGCCGGCCGGCGCGTGCTGGTGCCCGGGGACATCCAGGTCGTCGCCGCGACGGTCCTGCTGCGGCGCGGGGCGGCCCTGCGTGCCGACGTGCTGATGGTCCCGCACCACGGCTGTGCGATGGCCAACGTCGCGGAGTTCGCGCGGGCCGTCCGCCCGCGAGTCGCCGTGTGCAGCAACCAGGCGGACAGGATCGTGCCCGGGGTCGTCGGCGCCTACGAGCGGGCCGGCGCCCGTGTGCTCGCCACCTGCTGGCACGGCGCGGTCACCGTGCGGATGCAGGACAGCGCGATAGAGGTCCTGCCCTTCGTCGATAGCGGGCGGTGAGATGGAGACTTCCAGCGCAACATGCGCGCATCTTGCGCGCATGTTGGGCCGAGGAAAACTCGGACTGGGCACACCTTATGGGATCGAGCGGCTTTGCGGGCCGACTCCGCCGAAGCGGCTACGTCGCCTCGCGAAGGCGGATCGATCCCGTAAGGCTTGCTCTTCGCT
>CAZDNN010000764.1:0-2684 GCA_964506385.1 uncultured Planctomycetota bacterium | reverse complement strand
GCCGGAGGTCGGGCGGGATGACGGGGATGACCTCGAGGATCATCCACTCGGGGCGGTTGCTGGAGTCGCGGATGGCCTCGACGATGGTGAGGCGCTTGACGATCTCGTTGCGCCGCTGCTTGGAGCCGCTCTCGCGCAGCTCGGTGCGCAGCTCGGCGGAGAGCGCGTCGAGGTCGAGGCGCTGGAGCAGCTCGCGGATGGCCTCGGCGCCCATGCCGGCCCGGAAGTCCTCGTACTTGGCGGCCAGCCGCTGGTACTCCTCTTCGCCGATGAGCTGCTTCTCCTGCACGCCCTCGGCCACGGCGCCGCCGGGATCGATGACGACGTATTCCTGGAAGTAGATGACCTTTTCGAGGGAGCTGACCTTCATGGCCAGCAGGTTGCCCATGCGGGAGGGCATGGACTTGAAGAACCAGATGTGGGCGACTGGGGCGGCGAGGTTGATGTGGCCCATGCGCCGCCGGCGCTCGCGGCTGTGTGTGACCTTGACGCCGCAGCGGTCACAGATGATGCCCTTGTGCTTCATGCCCTTGTACTTGCCGCAGAAGCACTCCCAGTCGCGCTCTGGGCCGAAGATGCGCTCGCAGAAGAGGCCGTCCTTCTCGGCGCGGTACGTGCGGTAGTTGATGGTCTCGGGCTTTTTGACCTCACCGTACGACCACGAGCGCATTTCGTCGGGCGACGCCAGAGAGATGGTGACTGAGGCGTACTCGTTGATGCTCTCGAACTGGGCGGTGACCACTGTCGCAGTCCTCCTGTGATGCCGTCCGCGGGGGGCGGCCGTCGGTCAGGATGTGGCTTTCTCGAGCCGCATGTTCAGGCACAGCCCGCGGATCTCGTTGAGCAGGACCTCGAATGAGACGGGGGTGCCGGCCTCCAGGGTGTTCTCGCCCCGGACCATGGACTCGTAGATTTTCGTACGGCCCTCGACGTCGTCGCTCTTGACGGTGAGCAGCTCCTGGAGGATATGTGCGGCGCCGTATGCCTCCAGCGCCCAGACCTCCATCTCGCCGAAGCGCTGGCCGCCGAAGCGGGCCTTGCCGCCGAGCGGCTGCTGGGTGATCAGCGAGTAGGGGCCGGTGGCTCGGGCGTGGACCTTGTCGTCCACCAGGTGGTCGAGCTTGAGCATGTACATGTAGCCGACGGTGACCTTCTGGTCGAAGGGCCTTCCTGTGCGGCCGTCGTAGAGCACTGTCTTGCCGTCCTCCGGCAGGCCGGCCTCCTTGAGGCACTCGCGGATCTCGGCCTCGGTGATGCCGTCGAAGACGGGGGTGACGACGCGGTAGCCCAGGGTCTTGGCGGCCCAGCCCAGGTGGGTTTCGAGGATCTGGCCGATGTTCATCCGCGACGGCACGCCGAGGGGGTTGAGGACCATCCCCACGGGGGTGCCGTCGGCGAGGAAGGGCATGTCCTCGACGGGCATGATCCTGGCGATGACGCCCTTGTTGCCGTGGCGGCCGGCCATTTTGTCGCCGACGCTGAGGACGCGCTTGGTGGCGACGTAGACCTTGACGAGCTCGAGCACTCCCGTGGGCAGCTCGTCGCCGCGGCGGAGTTGCTCGACCCTGCGGTCCCGCTCGTCCTTGAGCAGCTCGATCTGCTCGCTGTACTGCTCGTGGACCCTGACGATGATGTCGTGGGCCTTCTTGCTCTTGGTCTGGACGTTCTCGGGGTCGAAGCGGTCTTCGAGGTCGCAGACCTCCTTGGGCTGGCGCTCGGCGAGCGCGGCGTAGGACTCGCCGGTCTGGCGGTTGACGATGGGGCCGCCTGTCTCCCTCTCCATGGCGGCGATCATCTCGATGAACAGGTCGGCGATCTGCCTGCGGTAGGCGTCGGTCTCGGCGCGGGCGGCCTCGCGGTCCCGCTCGCGCTGTTCCTGGCTCAGGTGGCTGCGGCGCGAGAATTTCTGGGCGTCGATCACGATGCCGTCCACGCCGCTGGGCACGGTGAGGGAGTCGTTCTTGACGTCCTCGCCGGCGCGGCCGAAGATGGCAAGGAGGAGCTTCTCTTCGGGGCTGAGCTCGCTCTTCGACTTGGGCGAGACCTTGCCGACGAGGTAGTCGCCTGGGCTGACGCGGGTGCCGACGCGGACGATGCCCTCCTCGTCGAGGTTGCGCAGGGCCTTCTCGGAGACGTTGGGGATGTCGCGGGTGAATTCCTCCCTGCCGAGCTTGGTCTCGCGGATCTCGACCTCGAACTCCTCGATGTGGATCGAGGTGTAGCTGTCCTCGCGGACCAGGGCCTCGCTGACGAGGATGGCGTCCTCGAAGTTGTAGCCGTCCCAGGGCATGAAGGCCACGAGCATGTTCTTCCCGAGTGCGAGCTCGCCATGGTCGGTGGCCGCGCCGTCGGCGATGACGTCGCCCCGCCGCACCGTCTGGCCCTCGCGGACGATCGGCTTCTGGTTCAGGCACGTGCGCTCGCTGAGGCCGACGAACTTCCGCATCGGGTACTCCCGTTCCCCGATGACGATGCGGTCCGCCGAGACGTGAGTCACCACCCCGTCCTCCTCAGCGACGACCACCATCCCGGAGTTCCGCGCCACCGGCTTCTCCATGCCCGTCGCGATCAGCGGCGGCTCGGTGGTGAGGAGGGGGACGGCCTGACGCTGCATGTTGGAGCCCATGAGCGCGCGGTTGGCGTCGTTGTGCTCGAGGAAGGGGATCAGCGCGGTGGCCACCGAC
>CAZDNN010000763.1:0-2686 GCA_964506385.1 uncultured Planctomycetota bacterium | reverse complement strand
AGGGCAACCAGCGTGACGCCGTAGAGAAGCACCAGTGTGGCATTCATGCGCGATAACACTTCAGCGAAGTGTGGGCCCGCCGCCGCAGGCGATTGGCACGCCTTTTTGCACGCTGTCCTTTTCTCAGAGGGCGAGGCTCCTGCCGAACTGCGTCTCGACGCCTGAGTCGGCTCAGCGGGAGCTTCGCCCTCCCCCACCGGGGCTTTCCGCAACGGGAACTCAATAGCTACCGATATCCCAGCATCGTCCCTCTGCGGCCAGCGGCCGACGCGACGGCCTCACTGCCCCGCACGCGCTCGCCACCGGCAGTGACGAAAGGGCGGACAGGCTGTGGGGCCCAAACCGGGGTGCCGCGACAGCGCGTCGAGCTTGGGCGGGAGTTGACTTCCCCGAGGCGCAGTAGTCACCCCGTCCTCCTGGCGGCAGGCAGCGCCTGGCGGCGCGCTGTGGAGGCGCGCGACCATGCCATTTGCGCAAATGGCGAAACACCCTGCGCGAACCACATTGCGTGGCAGCCGGAACGTCGCGATCCGGGGCGTGCTCTCCGCAGAATGCCGAGGGCCGCCAGGACGACGCGCGGCGGCGTCCGCAGCCGCACGGAGCGGCGGCATCAGCCGACCCCGGTGACAGCCGACAGCCGCCTGGCACTGCCGGATGGGGACAATGCGTGGGGACTGAGGCGGCCCGCTCACCCCATGGGCGGAGAGGGGATGGAGCAGGAGGGGGCGCTGCGGGGGGGAGGGCTCGTCTGGCGCCTACTGGCTGGCAGCTACCCCCTGCGCGGGGACTTCGAGCGTTAGCTCACCACCCGGGCCTTGCGCCTGGCAGGAGGGGAACTCGCCGAGGACCCGCCCGCCCGCCGAGCGGACGACGACGCGGTGGGGCGTGACCAGGTTGCTCCCCTGCATCGGCATGGGCGCCTCGGACGTGGCGACGTAGTCGGTGAGCACCAGGGCGCACGTGCCGTCCTCCCCCGTCGTGGCCTCGACCGTCTCCCTCGGCCCCTTGCCCGTGCTCGTAGCCACCACCGTGGCGCCTGCGACGGGCCGGCCGGTGCCCTTCTCGACGACCGCGGTCCTCATCGTCCAGCGCACGGCCACGCGACCGCTGCGGTGGTAGAACTTGACCTTCGACGGGGCGAAGCGGCAGTCCACCAGCTCGACCTCCGCCCCGCGTCCCCGCAGCGCCAGGTCCGCCAGCTCCCCGGCCAGCTCGCAGCGCCGCAGCACGATCGTCCCCCCGCTCGATCCCTCGACCAGGAAGCCGAACTGCCCCTCGCAACTGAACTTCGAGTCCTCGATCTCCAGCTTCCCCCCGTTGGCGTCCACGGTGTGGAACGCGCAGCCGTCGCACAGCGTGAATGCCACACGCTTGAGCTCCACGCGCGCGCCCGCCCGCGCCGTCTCGCTCCCGCTGCCCGACATGTACCGGAAGCGGCTGTCAGCCGCCTTCAACTGCCCGTCCACGAAGAAGAAATAGCCCAGGCTGCACGCATCCACCGTCATCTGCATTGATTTGGTCTGGACGTCTGAGTGATAGACCTCGAGGCTGCCGCCGCGGGCCACCTCGAGGCGCAGGTCGCCGCAGACCACCGTGTCGAGGACGAGGGTCTCGCCGAGCCGTCGGTCCTCGGGGTCGCCGATGCGCAGCCCGCCGCGAATGACGAGGGACGCTTTGGCCAGGGCCTTGCGCTGTTCGGGGTCGTAGCTCAGGATCTCGGGGTCGGCCACGTCGGCGGCCAGCTCGGCCAGGGTATATGGCTCCTCGCCGTACAGCGTCATCACCTTGCCGCGGATCTCCACCCGCCTCTTGCCGCCGCCGCGCACCTCACCCCGGTTCATCACCGCCGCCAGCACCACCACACCGGCGATAGCCGCGAGCAGGACCAGCAGGCTGAGCTTACGGATCATCGGCATTGCTCCACCGCAGCCGCCACCGAGCTATTATACCCCACCACCGGCACCGGAGTCCACTGTCCGCTCTCGCAGCGAGTCTGCCCCCAGTGTCTTGGCGCGCGATTCAACGCGCCCCTGACACCGCCGGCGCGCCCGCCGAGTCCGATTCGGCGCGGTCAGCCGCCGAGGCGGCGGACGTAGGCGAAGAAGGCGCCGCGGGACTTGCCGGCCCGCTTGTCGGTGAAGCGGGTTTCGAGGTCGGCCTTGCAGGGCTTGAGGTCGAGGGTGAAGGCGACGGCGGTGGCGCCCTTGGGGACGGGCTTGCTGGCCTCGACGGTGCCGATGCGGACCCAGGCTTCGTCGGCGGCTATGGGGGCGTTGGCGTCGGCGGGCTGCTGGCGGAGGGTGATCTCGTAGCGGCCCCCACGGGCGATCTCGACGGCCCAGGCGCCCGTGGCCCACGGGGCGGCGCGGACGGCACGCTGGTTCCAGGGGCAGCCGCCGCTGTGCCAGTCGTGGCAGGTGAGGCGTGCGGGGTTCTCGTGCTCGGTGCCGAGGACGATGCGGCAGTAGTCGCCGAAGCGGGGCTTGAGGCTCTCCCACCAGGCGTCGTAGGCCTTCGTAAGTTGTTGCACCACCTGGGGATGCTGCTTCGCGACGTCGGTCTTCTGGGCGGGGTCTGCGGCCATGTCGTAGAGCTGTTTGCCGTTGACGAGGCGCCAGCGCTGGGTCATGACGGCGCTCTTCCGCCATTTCTGCGGGTGGTCGATCCGCTGGGAGTGGACGAAGAG
>CAZDNN010000762.1:0-2690 GCA_964506385.1 uncultured Planctomycetota bacterium | reverse complement strand
CCGACCGCGTCATCCGCCACATCGCCCGCGAGCCGGGCAACTTCGCCGTCGCCGTCGGCCGCTCCAAGCTCCCGATCATCACCGACGCCAAGGGCAAGCCGTTCTTCGCCGGCGGCTACGCCTTCGAGTACGGGAAGATGGATGTCATACGCAAGGGCAAGGACGCCACGATCATCGCCATGGGCACCATGGTCAGCTACTGCCTCCAGGCCGTCGAGGCCCTCGCAGAGCAGGGCCTGAAGGTCGGCCTCATGGCCATGCCCTGTCCCACCGAGCCCGACATGAAGGCCATCAAGGCCGCGGCGAGGACCGGCGCCATCGTGACCTGCGAGGACCACAACGTCTGGACCGGCTGCGGCGCCACCGTCGCCACGGCCCTCGCCCTCCACGGCATCGCCTGCCCGCTCGAGATGCTCGGCATCCGCGACTACGCCAGCAGCGGCACCCCCGACGCCCTCTACGCCGAGAAGCGCATCGACCCCGCCTCCGTCGTCAAGGCCGTCAAGAAGCTCATCCGCAAGAAGTAGCGGCCCCCACGCCGCCCCATCCAAGCAGGGGAGTCCCGCCGCCGGGGCTCCCCTCACTCATCCACCCTTGGCCGGTGTCAGCGCTCGCCGGCCCCGGCCGGGACCACTTCCCCTTCGGCGGTGACGGTCTGGGCGAAGCGGTGGCCGCCGGCCTCGATGCGGAGGGTGCCCTGCTTCCAGCCGAGCGCGATCGGGCGCGACTTGCCCAGCGGCTTGTAGAGGTCGAGCTCCTTGAGCCATTGCCGCTGCTCGCCGTTGCGGATGACGGTGGGCAGATCGCTCTCGGCGTTGTGGGTCAGGGTCAGCGTCGACCCGTCGGTGGTGGTGAGGGTGGCGGTGCCCTCGGGGAGCTTCGAGAGGTCGAGGCGGCTCCTGGTGAGGACGAGGCTCTTGAAGCGTCCGTAGCCGCCGTGGGCCTGGGGCTCGCCCACCTCGAGCGCGAAGCCGGCATAGCCCTTGCCCACGATCTTCGACCGAAGGGTCTGCTCGTCGGCGTAGCGCTCGGCGCACTTGCCCCCGACGGCCAGGGATCGCGGCCTGGAGAGGCCGATGGGTCGGAGCGCCAGCCACGTCGTCTCAAGGCGGATGAACCAGATGTCGCCGCCGAGCTCCACCGTCGCGCTCTCCGGCACCTGGAAGCAGAAGGTGGCCGGCTCGTCGCCCACTGGGCGGAGCCAGATGGCGGAGTTGCCCAACTGCGCAATCTGGTCCCCCGCGTGCTTGCCGGGGCCTGCCCAGTCGCCGCCGGTGTTGGCGACGAAGAAATCGACGCCGCGCTTCGTGTTGGCGGCCATGAGCTTGAAGGGGCCGACGTCGCCGGCGGGGCCGGCGGACACGACGCTGCCAAGGCTGTAGGTGTGGCCGAGGTAGAGGGTCTCCCAGTACTCGGGCTTCTCGAGCTCGGCGGCGCTGGGATAGGCGTAGGGCGGCTTGGTGGTCAGCAGCTCGACGGGCTTGTCGAACTGCTTTCGCGCGAGGGCGACGACCGCGAGGGGAGGGCGGTAGGCGCTGGTGATGCAGTGGATCTCGTCGGGCTCAGGCTCGGGGTCGGGCACGGGGCAGTCGCCGAAATAGAGGCCGAGGACGTGCGAGACGTTCGCGCCCCAGACGACGTTGGCCCCCCCATAGTCGCGCTTGGTCGGCCCGCCGAAGCCGCAGCGGAAGTACTTGACGGCGCCGGCGGCGAACAGCCAGTCGAGCGCGGCCTTCGCCAGGGCCTTTGCCTCGGGGTCGCGGGCGAAGTCGTAGAGGTTGAGGTAAGGGGCGATGGTGTGGCCGTGGTAGTTCTCGCTGTCCCACTCGCTCATGCCTGTGTGGTAGAGGCCGGTGACGTAGTTGCGGATGCGTCCGAGATAGAGCTTGCGGACGTCCTGGTGGTCGGTCTCCTCGGCCATGAGGTAGACGGATGTCTCGCGCATCGCCCGGAGGTTGTCGGTCGAGCGGATGTCCACCCAGCTTCCCCACTTGTCGGGCCGCCATCCCTGCTTGCTGGGATCGCCCTTGCCGTAGAGAGGGTGGGGCCGGCGGAGGGGATCCTGCTCCGTCCAGATGGCGGCGGCCTTGCGCATGCGATCGCGGTAGGCGGGCTCGAGGTAGGGGCCGAAGAAGAAGTACTTCCGCATCTGGCCCTTGAGGGTGAAGCAGGGGAAGAGGTCGATGCCGAGCGTGTGGGCGTTCTCCTTCGCCAGGTTGTCCTCGCGCTGGAGAAAGGCCAGGGCTGTGTCGCGGTGGCCGGCGAGGAAGTCGAACATGGCGGCGGGATAGGAGCGCTTCTCGTTCTCAAAGAACGTGTTGCCGTAGCGCCCGCCCTTGGCCTGCTCGGCGACGTGGCGGATGGCGTGGTTGGCCCGTTGCCAGAACTCCTTTTCGAGCTCGCGCGTCCACGGGTTGCGGAATCGCTCGGGCACGGCGGCCGGCTCGACCCGTATCTTCCCATCGGCATCGCGAACCACGCGCTGGCCCGCGTGGGTCGCAGGGACAGCGATGACGATGACGAGTGCGACGATGCCAGACAGCAACCGCATGGGCTCTCTCCGCTCTCCCAAGGGACCTCCATCATGCTCGCTCAGGCCGATCTGCGCAAGCCCCGAGCGACTCGGTGCAGTAAGTGGAGGGGGACGGGCCGCAGGCGCGGGGCCTGTCGGTCGCATAGTCGGATAGGTC
>CAZDNN010000761.1:0-2695 GCA_964506385.1 uncultured Planctomycetota bacterium | reverse complement strand
GTGGCCCGCGAGCTGGCCGACGGTGAAGAAGCGGCGATGATCGGTCAAGGCGTCTTCTCCCTGCGCCAGTGGATGGATGGAGGAGTGGATGGGTGGATGGGTGGAAGACAGAAGCGAAGAACGCTGCGGCGTGGCCCTCCTCGGCTGCCATTCATCCATCCATCCAACTGTCCACCCGTCCAGTCTCCCGCCGGGCCGCTGCGCCTTCGCCCGGATGTCGTTGGCGTAGAGGGCGTCGCCGTGGCGGATGTAGCGGCGGCCGCGGCGGCGCCGAGGGTGCCTGGGAGGCGCAGGACGACGGGCAACGCGGTCCTGGTCACCGGTCGTTCCCTTCCTGTGACTGCGGCCCGACCTCGACGCGCGGGCCGACGCCCGTCAGGTCGATGGGCTCGAAGCCGAGGGCAAGGGCCGGCGAGCCGCCCCTCAGGCGGAAGAGGATGTGGGACGGGCCCTCGTCGTTGCAGATGCCCCAGCCGCCGTAGTGCTCGATGAGGGTGTCGCTCATTCCAGCCCGTCCTTTGCGGGGCGAGAGGAGCACAGCCGGGCCAACACCGCATCGGCCCGCTATTGTGCGCGGAATCGCTCTGCGGGGCAAGCCGTGCGTGCAGTGCTGCCACGTTCCTGGCTTGCGCGGTGTTGCCGCCGCGGGGTCTCGCGCCGTCGGGCGGCCCGGCCCCGCCAGCGATGGGACCTATAGGACCAGCGGGTCCTGTCGATCCTATCCGATTCGCCGTGAGGCAATGCCGCAGCCGCAAGCCGCCGGCTTGTGGAAACCGGCTTCGACAGGCCAGCGGCCTGCCTTCGCCTCGCCATCTGCAAGGCGTTGGAGCGCAGCGGCTGGACGCCGCACCGCATGGAAGATGCCGTATCGGGATGTCCCGCGCGGGTCAGGCCATCCGCCGCAGGATGTCCCAGAAGGCGCCGCGGGCGCCCGCGCGGATGGCGTCGCAGAGGGCCGAGTTGTCGTTGTAGTTGTAGTTCGCCGCCGACTCGTCGCCGGCGGGGAAGAGGAAGCGCGGGTCGCCCGCGATGAGGGTGCGGACGTGGGCGTCGATGTCGCCGCCGAGCGCGGCCTCGAGGTAGTAGACGGGCCGGAGCAGGTCAGGGTTGTCCTCGAGGCCGCGGATGCTCGGGTTGCCAGGCACCAGCTTGCCGTGCTGGCGGAGCGATTCGGCGAGCGGGGTGCCTGGGTAGAGGCGGACGCCGAGGCTGGTGCCGACGCGGTCGGGCTGGATCTCGCGCATGAGGCCGATGACGGCGGCGAGGCTCTCGCGGGTCTCGCCTGGCGCGCCGAGCAGGAGGTCGCACATGAACGCGAGGCCGTGGCCGTGGCAGGCGGCGGCGGCATGGCGGATGTCGAGGGCGGTGTGGCTCCGGCCGAGGACGGCGAGCATCTCGGGCACGACGTGGTCGGTCGTGAAGTCCACGCCGACGCAGCCGGCGCGGCGCATGGCCGCGGCCAGTTCCTCGTCGAAGCCCTGCGGCACGGCGTAGGCGTACCAGCGGATGCGCTCGCCGAGGCCCCGCTCGATGAGGGCCTCGCAGACCGCGAGGGCGTGGCCGCGAGGCACGTTGAACTCAGCGTCGCAGGTGTGGAAGACGTCGATGCCGCGGTCGGCGAGGGCTTCGAGCTCGTCGGCGACCTGCTCCGGCGTCCGGGCCACGACGCGGGACCCCTTGGCCACGGGGTCGGCGCAGTAGGTGCATTGGTGCGGGCAGCCGCGCTTGGTCTCGAAGCCGACCTGGCCGCCCTCGCGCAGGTAGCGGGGGTTGTCCACCACGTCGCGCCGCCAGGGGGGCATCGCCGGCAGGTCGTGGCGGAGCGGCGGATTCTCGGCGACGATCTCGCCGCCGCGCCGGATCAGCAGGCCGGGCACGCCGTCCGGCTCGCGCCCCTCGGCGAGGCACCGGGCGAGGCGTGCCAGCGGCTCCTCACCCTCGCCGCGGACCGCGTAGGGCACGTCGCAGAAGTCGGCTGCCGCGCGGGCGAACACCGAGAAGCCGCAGCCGCCGAGCACCACCGGCGCGTCGCTGCCCGACTGGATGCGGGCGACCAGCTCGCGGGTCCGAGCCAGACAGAAATCCCCGCTCGCGCCGAACGAGTCGTCCACGTTCCGCACGCTGACGGCGACCAGCAGCCAGTCGCGCTGCATCGCCTTGGCGATGGCGGCCTCGGGCGCGTCGGCGAAGGCGAGGTCGAGCAGCTCAGCCTCGACCCCGGCATCACGCAGATGCTGGCCGATATGGTCGAGCCCCACCGGCGTCACCGGCGGCTTCATCAGATTGGGGTTCACGAGCAGGACGGGCGGCACGGGTCACTCCTTGGCCATCTTCCTCCGGACGCCTGGGTCGCTGGGCAGGGTATCGGGGTCATCGGCGAGGCAGATGCAGGCGACCGCGGGGCTGACGCGGCGACGGCCCTCGCGGCCCTTGTCGCCCGGGCAGGCCGAGCGACACCATGGCGGCTCTCATGGCCGCCCTCCGTACCGCGTCTTCCCTGGGCGCCGGGATGCGCGCACACCCTACCCAAAGCCGCCGACGGCGTCAAACCGCCAAGGCGGCCCGCCCCCACCACCAATAGGACATATAGGTCGTATAAGTCCTATAGGCCCTATCCGAGCCGGCGAGGTCCAGTGCCGCACCCGCAACCCGGAACCACCTTTTTCGCCATAAGTCCTTGAGTCCCCGTCGCCGG
>CAZDNN010000760.1:0-2707 GCA_964506385.1 uncultured Planctomycetota bacterium | reverse complement strand
AACCACGCCTGGTCGCGGACCGGCGGGATGTTGTACTTGAACTGGCGGACCTCAAGGAACGGCTTCCCAACTGCCGCCGCGACGGCGGCGGTCCCGCCGATGCGAATCTGCTCAGCGACCTCGAGCGCGCCGTACATCGCACCCGTGTCGTCGTGTCCCGCCACGACGATCGTCCCCCCCGGCCGCCCGATGGTGTATGCCTCGGCGACGGCCGGCGGCTCCTTCGCCGCGCCGCCGGGGAACGACGCATGCGTGCCAATGAAGACGCGCGCCGCCTCGCCGCGCTCGGCGAGCGCCGCGCGGACCTCGCCGGCGGCGAAGCGCACCATGGGCGTGTCGGCATTCGTTGTGACGAGGGCTGGCGCTGCGTGGAGAATGGAGGCGCAAATGCAGAAAGCAGAGAGGAGGAGGCCCACACGCGGGAGAGAGAGCATCTGAGAGGTCCTCGACAGAGGCGCCTGCCCCGGCCGCGGACGCTGGAGCGTCGTCCGCCCCGTCCCGACGCTGGAGCATCGGGACGAGAGAGGAGCGAGACGTGCGGGCGTCAAGGTGACGACCATGGGAGGGCGAGGCTCCTGCCGAGCCGCCCGGCAGCTTGGGGCTCACCCCCGGCGCGCGGACTTGGCCCTCTCCCGCCGGGAGAGGGCGCCGGCTGGCCGCCGGCCTCAGCGAACAGGCCGGCGGGTGAGGGCCATCCCCACAAGGAGGCGCTCTGTCTCCGTGGCCGTTCCCCGGCACTCACGGCCCTCACCCGCCTTCCGTCGCTGACGCTCCGTCAGGCACCCTCTCCCGGCGGGAGAGGGCCAGGCATCCGCGAACGCAGGTGCAGGCACTACCTGGGCATGGCCTGGTCGATGGCGGCGGCGAGGGTCTCGAGGAGCTGCTTGGCCTCGACGTCGTCGCCGTAGACGATGATGCGGCAGAAGTAGGGGCCGCGGTGGAAGATGCCTTCGAGCTCGCGGGCGTGCCACGCCGCGCTCCCCTCCCCCGCGGGGAGCTGCTTGCCTTTGCCGTCGTTGAACTCGTCGAAGAGCGCCTTGGCGTTGGCGGGCCCGTTGGCGCGGTAGAGCTCGATCTTCGCGTCCGTGGTCTTCCACCTGGCGTCGCAGACCCCCAGCTCGCGGAAGCCCTTGGCGTAGTAGGCCTCGGCCGCGCCGTTCATGTACGCGAAGAGCTGCTGGCGGCCGAAGGTCACGTGCTTGGCGAAGAAAACGTCTCGCAGGACGCGGTCGGCCTGCCTCAGGATGTCCTGCGGCGCCTCGGGGCCGCGGTTGCGCGGCGGGCAGCCACAGAGCAGCACGAGAAGTGCCCCGGCGAGCGGGAGCAGGCGCCGGCAAGCGTGCGCGGTCATGGGATGCAGCAAGGGAACCCCCTGACGATCAGTCGATCTTGACCTCATCGATCTGGATCTTGGCGAGATCGGCCTGGCCGGCGCCAAGCTTCTGGCACTCGGCGATGTAGTTGCCCCCGGTGAGGTTGGCCTTGACGTAGACGCTCTCGCCCTGTGTCCAGTCGGCGAGGATGGTGGGCATGGCGTCGGGCCGCTTCTCGTGGAGCATCTGCATGCCGTAGGCGTCCACCGCCATGGCGTCGGCGCCGATGACGACGGCGGCGGCGGGGAAGGTGTGGATGCGCTCGGGCTTCGGTCCGCCCCAGCCGAATGTCGGCTCACCGGCGTCCAGAATGTTCAGCGTCACCGCCCCGCGGTAGACCTCGTGGTAGGCGCTGGACAGCTTGGCGGGGAAGAGCTTCCAGCCGGCGACCCGCGCGGGGTGCTTGTCGGACGAGCCGGCCTTCGGATTGCGGTCGTCGGTGCAGTGGTGGGCGTACATGTGCCAGGTCAGGCCGATGCAATTCTTCACGCAGCCGGTGAAGAGGGTGAACTGGTGTGTCTTGAGGCGCGCGACATTGAGGAGCACGGTATCGGGCTCGAAGATCTCCTTGACGACCCAGAGCTGCTTCCAGCCGCCGCCCTTCGGGGTCTTCTTGACGTACTGCTTTGAGGGGAGCCACCAGTGGATGAGCTCTTCGAGTTGCGCGCCCTCCTGCTCGATGACCTCGCGGAGGGTCGGCCGCCCCTTGCGCTTGCAGTCGTAACCGTACCATTCCTGGCCGATCACCTTGACCGACGCAGCTCCGGCTTCCTTCGCGAGGCGCAGGACAGCGCGGGTCATCTCTGGCGACGTATTGGCGTCCTGGCTCGTCTTGTCGGTGGCGTTGGTCTTGACGAGGACCTTCTTGCCCTTGACCATGGGGCCGAAGCCGCCGTGCTTGTCGAGCGCGGCCTTCAGGCGGGCGTAGGCCGCCTTGTCGGGGTCCATCTTCGCGGCACCCCTGGCCACCACGATGCGCGGCTTGTCCGGCGCCGCGACAACGCCGCCGGCGGCCAGCGCCGCCACGGCGCCGGCGCTCGTCGCCAGGAACTCACGTCGGTTCACCTGTCCGTTCATCGGCCACCTCCAGTCCATGTCGCCACACCCGGCCCGTTGGGCGCAGTCTAGCGCCTGCCAGAAGCGGAGTCAAGGCACGGGGCGACGGCGAGCATGACTCCCGAAAGCGGTAATCCCTCTTCATCGTCCCCGTCGTCGTCGTCGTCCTCGTCGTCGATTCGGCTTCCGGCCACCTCTGGCGTCAATGCGAAGCGCCCTTGCGGCCGTGCTCTCATGCCTTCTCTGGTTCCTCTGGTTCCCAAGCTCCCGCTTGGGAA
>CAZDNN010000759.1:0-2717 GCA_964506385.1 uncultured Planctomycetota bacterium | reverse complement strand
GCAGTACGCCCTTGCAGGGCTTCGGACAAGAGAGGGGCTGATCGTGGCATCGTCTATTCTGTGGGGCAGTACGTGGCTGCAAAGGGGCCTCACTTCGCTGAAGTCCTGCCCCGACTCGTGACCTGGCCAGCTCGGGCCCGAGAGCGGGCGTCGGTCGGGAGCCCCGCTCACGCCAGAAGGCGTGGACTCCGAACGCGCGCGGCGCTGTCTGGCGTCTCGCCCATCATGGCGAACTGCGGCTCCCGTATGGCGCAGGACCCCACCAGCTTGCTCAGGCCTTCTCGGTGGCCTTGATCCCCCGCGAGCGCGCCGGCTTGTCCTTCCCGCCCTTCTTCTGAAGCTCCTCGATGCGGGCGTCGAGCAGCTCGCGGATGCCCAGGAGCACCTCGACGTGTGCGTTGTTGAGGTGCTCGATGGCCCGCGAGCCGGCCGTGTCCTTGCCGCACAGGCATCGCATGAGCTCCAGGATGGGGCACTTGGCCTCGCAGACGTCCTCGTCGTCAGTCTTCTTCGCCATCGTCGCTTTCTCCAAACACGACTCGCAGGGTGCCGTCCTCGAGGGTCGCCTCGGACGGCTCGAGCGCGGCCATCCGCCGCGGGAGCGTGACGAACCGCCGCCAGGAGCCGATCCGCAGGATCAGCTCGTCGTCGCTCTTCAGCAGATCGATCTCGCCGCTGCGCAGGAACGGCGCGCGGATGCTCAGGACGTAGCGCCCGTCGTCCTTCGAGAACTCGAAGGCCCTGCCCGCGAAGTGGACGGCCGCGGGGTCACGGCTCTTGAAGACCTTGCCCGCCAGGCGCGCCAGGTCCCGCCGCCCGACCATCTCGTGGCGCGCCAGCTCGACGTGCCAGATGGGGACGGGGGCGAAGAGGGTCTCGGCGTCCGCGATATAGCCGTCCTGGCTCTCCCGCCACGTCTCGAAGAAGCCTTCCCGCACCGACCGGGGCAGGATGCGGTTCACCACCACCGCGTCCACGGTCAGCTCGAAGAGCTGGAAGTAGGCGAAGGCCCGCTGGGTCTCCTTGAGCACCATCTTCTCGGGGTTGGTCACCAGACGCGCCGTGGTGACCTCGGGGTCCTGGAGCAGGGCTTCGACGCCCTCGAGGCGCTGGTAGAGTCGCTGGAGGGCCTGGAAGTAGTCGTCGGAGGGGAGCGGCACGCTCGTCAGGTGCTTGGCCACGGGCCGCACGGCGCGGAGGACGTTGCGTTCGAGGTTGAAGAGCTTCTGCATGTACCATTCGAGGCTGGTGGGCAGGCTGATGAAGCGCATGGACTCGCCGGTCGGCGCGCAGTCGAGGATGATGACGTCGTAGGTCTCGTCGCGGGCGTAGCGGTTGATGTGGAGCAGGCAGGCGACCTCCTCCATCCCGGGGAGGATGGCCAGCTCGTCGGCCAGGACGTCGCGGACGCCGGTGGTCTGGATCAGCGCCGCGATGTAGTGGAAGACCTCGCCCCAGTTCTCATCGAGCTCGCGCTGGAGGTCGAGCTCCTGGATCCACAGATTCTCCTCGATGTCGGCCGGCGTGCCGCCGTGGGTCATCAGGGAGCCTGAGAGGTCGAAGGCGTCGGAGAGGCTGTGGGCAGGGTCGAGGGACATGACGAGGGTCCTGAGGCCCCGCCGGGAGCAGGCCAGCCCGGTGACGGCCGACAGGGTCGTCTTGCCCACGCCCCCCTTGCCCGCGTAGAGGATGATCCGCATGCCGGCCCTTTCATCAAGTGTCACTCACCCGCTCATGAGTATAGTCCAGCCAGGCAGGGGACTCAAGGAGAGGCGACGGCGCCCGGTGCGTAATGGGCGGGGGCAGCCGTTGAGGGGCGCGGCAGCGGCGTGGCTACTCCGTCGCCGCGGGCGGCGCGGCGGGCGGGCTGGCGGTGGAGGCCAGGAGCTCGCGGATGCCGCCGAGGGCGCCGAGGATGCCGGTGGCCTCGATGGGCAGGTAGACGATCTTGTTGTCCTTGCCGGAGACCATCTCGCGTAGGGTGTCGATGTAGCGGAGGGCGATGAGGTAGGCGGTGGGGTCGCCGCCGCTGCGAGTGACGGTCTCGGTGACGAGGCGGATGGCCTCGGCCTCGGCCTGTGCGACCTTGACCCGCGACTCGGCCTCGCCCTCGGCGTGGAGGATGAGGGCCTGCTTGGAGCCCTCGGCCTCGGCGATCTCGGCCTCGCGCCGGCCCTCGGCCTCGAGCACTCGGGCGCGCTTCTGCCCCTCGGCAGTGGTGACGGCGGCGCGGCGGGAGCGCTCGGCGCGCATCTGCTGCTCCATGGCGTCGCGGATGTCGTCGGGCGGATTGATGTCCTTGAGCTCGACGCGGGTGACCTTCACCCCCCACTTGTCGGTCGCCTCGTCGAGGATCTGGCGGAGCTTGAGGTTGATGGTGTCGCGGGAGGTCAGGGTCTCGTCGAGGTCGAGCTCGCCGATGACGTTGCGGAGGGTCGTGAGGGTGAGCTTCTCGATGGCCTCTGGGAGGTTGGCGATCTCGTAGACCGCGCGGACGGGGTCGGTGATCTGGAAGTAGAGGAGCGCGTCGATCTCGGTCACCACGTTGTCCTTGGTAATCACCGTCTGCTTTGGGAAGTCGTAGACGGTCTCGCGCAGGTCGATGCGTGGAGTGGTGCGCTGGCGGAAGATCTTCTCGCCGGAGGGCAGGACCTCGATGTAGCGCCAGTCGATGTGCCGTGGGGTGTCGACGATGGGCCAGATGATGTTGATCCCTG
>CAZDNN010000758.1:0-2743 GCA_964506385.1 uncultured Planctomycetota bacterium | reverse complement strand
TTCCGATCTTCTTCAGAAAGGGGTTCCTCCCCCAGGATCGGCGTGACGGGACTCTGGAGTGGTGTCGAATGGATGTGGTTCGCGGTCTGCATGGGGAGCTGCCGGTGCTGGAGGCGCCGGTGGTGACGGTCGGGGGGTTCGACGGGGTGCATCGTGGGCACCAGCGGATTCTCAGGGACGCGGTGGTCTGGGCGGAGGCCGTGGGCGGGGTGGCGGTGGCGATCACGTTCGACCCGCTGCCGAAGCAGGTGGTGGGTGAGGGCGGCGCGCAGTGCATCACGTCGCTGCCGCACCGTCTGCTGCTGCTGGAGCGGTGCGGGGTGGGTCTGGCGGTGGTGCTGGCGTTCGACGAGTCGGTGAGGGGGCTGGCGGCGGAGCGGTTCGTCGAGGACGTGCTACTGGGGTGGCTCGGGACGCGACGGATCGTGATTGGACGCGACGCGCGGTTCGGCGCGGGGGGGCGCGGCGACCTGGGACTGCTCGAGCGCTATGCCGGGGAGGGGCGGCTGGAGGTGCGCTCGCCCGATCCCGTCCGCCACGAGGGGCAGGTCATCTCGTCCACGGCGATCCGCCAGGCACTGGGCGACGGTGAGCTGGAGACGGTGGCGGCGATGCTGGGGCGTCCCTACTCGATCCTCGGCACCGTGGTGCCGGGCAACGGACGCGGCCGTGCCCTGGGGTTCCCCACGGCCAACCTGGATCTCCACCACGAGGCGCTCCCGCCACACGGCGTGTACGCAACGACCGTGGCGCTCCGCGGCGCGGCACGGCCCGCCCTCACATACATCGGCACGCGTCCCACCTTCGAGGGGGCGGACGCCCAGCCATCGGTCGAAGTCCACATCATCGAGTTCGAGGATCGCGATCTCTACGGACGGCAGCTCGAGGTGGTGTTCCTCGAGAAGCTCCGCGGCGACCGTCGGTTCGCGAGTGCCGACGCGCTGGTCGCGCAGATGCGGGCAGACCGCCAGGCCGCCGTCTCAGTGCACCGGCGGCGCCGCGCCGGCGGGCCGTCGCAGACGCTGTGAGGCACCTGCCCAGCAGGCCCTAACCATATATACAGCCGTTGCTTACAGAGGGATGTGGGGAGGGCTCCGGCGACGTCGGGTTTTTTGGATTTCGCTTGACTCCCCGATTTGGGCCGCTAAAATGGAAGAAGCAGCGCGTGGCCGCATGGCCTTGGCCACCAGCACCTGCCCGATGTAAGAGGTAGGTCGGTTGACCGCATGTCCCCGTCTCCGTCCCTGCTCCGCCCTGCTGACTGCCGCATGCGGCTTTCGTCCGCACGCGGCATCGGTGCATTCCGGGAGGAGCACGTTCCTTCTCTCGGGACGGTCTGGCTGACGGGCAGCAACCTGCCTGCAACATTTCGTTGCATGCGGGCAGGAAGCCTGCCTGCGACGTAAGGCATTGCGCAAGCAGAGGTTACGGCGCGGCGCTGCCAGGGCTGGAACGATGTGTTCCATGGCGTCATATCTCGCATTTTCCGAGGCGTGGCGGTCAACACTCAGAAAGGAGACGTAAAGGCAGGCGGACTCACGGGTTCTGGCCGTGTCTGCGCCGCCAAGCCCCGCTTCGCGATTGGCACGGGCTTTGCTATTGAGTTCCACCGGTGGAGAGGCAGGAACTCGCAGCGGACCCGAAGCGAAGCGAGGGAACGATGGCGACCCACACGCAGGCCCAGGCGGCGCGACGGACAGGAACCCGGCCCGACCTGACGTCCACGATCCGACGCTTCTTCCTGTGCGAGAGCTATGCACAGATGGGGCGTCGCGCGGGGGTGGACGCGGCGGAGGCCGAGGCGAGGTTCCGCGAGATATATGGCTGTGGGATCCGCGCGAAGCGGCTGGAGGTACGCAGGGCTTACATCGCCCGCGGCCCGCGGCTCCGCGACGCCGAGATCGGCCGCCAGCTCGGGATCTCGCGGAAACAGGTGGTCGAGATTCGCTCGCAGTTGCGCGCCGAAGGGCTCTTCGAGGGCCGCAAGCCGGGCCTGCCCACCCGGGCCGCCCTCGCACGACGGAGCAGACGCCAGCAGTACATCTGCGAGCACTACGACACCGAGACGAAGCAGCAAATGGCCGAGGCGCTCGGCGTCTCCGAGGAGACCATTCGCCTCGACTTCAACGACCTGCGTCGTCAGGGCCTCGTCCAGCCGCTCTACGAGTGCCGACTCGCCCACGTCGCGCGGCACATTGACAGGCCCGAGAAGCAGCTCGCCGCCGAGCTCGGCATCAGCGTCTATGGCGTTCGGTTCATCAAGCGCAGGTTGCGAAAGCTGAGAGAGACCATGAACCTCCTGCGGTGTCAAATCGAAAAAGAGATTCGGCATCGGTACCCCCCTGCCACGGGCGAGTACGTCATCGAGTGCATGCGCATGGCGCTCAACGTCCTCGAACTCCCCCAGCAGAGGGTCCTTCTCGAGCTCACACCCGCATTCAAAGACACCGAGATGCAGCCCATCTTCTGGCACCTCGTCCGCACCGACGAGCAGGGCCGCACCCGCATGATACGCAAAATGCAGGCCGGCGTCACCGACCTCAAGGAGCTCGAACGAGCCAACTGACCCCACCCCCCCACAACCCCACCACGACCCGCCGCGGCCCACCCCACCCCGGCGGGTCGCCCCATGCTCGATGCCGGATACTGGATGCTGGATGCTGGATGCTCGGTACTGGATACTCGATGCTCGATGCTCGATGCTCGCAGCTCGTGGCTCGCAGCTTCTTGCAGCTTGCAGCTT
>CAZDNN010000757.1:0-2747 GCA_964506385.1 uncultured Planctomycetota bacterium | reverse complement strand
GACCGATCATCGCCGCTTCTTCCGCGTCGGCCAGCTCGCGGGCCACTGGTGGTTCCTCGCCCCCGATGGCAAGCCTCTCTGGTCCATCGGGATGAACCACATCGACTCCGCCACCCTCCGCTACCCCGAGCATGCGGGCCTCTGGCAAGAGCGCTACGGCGGCAGCCAGCAGCGATGGCTCCGCGAGCGGGTCGCGCCAGACCTGCGGGACTGGGGATTCAACACCATCGGCTGGACACAGGAGGCCGTGACCCGCGCCCCAGGCAACCACCGCCACTCCCGCAACTTCACCTTCGAGGAGTACCAGTGGGCCGACATGCCCTATTGCCACCTCCTGCCCTTCTCCGAAACCCATCAGTGGGAGGTCGAGACGGCCCACCCCGACGTCTTCAGCACAGGCTTCGAGGACTGGTGCGACTACGTCGCCCGCCAGGACTGCGCGGCCATGGCCGACGACCCGAAGCTCATCGGCTACTTCTACGTGGACTGCCCGGCGTGGGTCCACTGCCCGCCCGACAACCCGAAAGGCCCCTGGTTCGAGCCGCTGCGACTGGAGTCGGCGGCGGGACGGCGGGAGCTGTCGCAGATGGCCGAGCGCTACTACCAGGTGACCGGCGACGCCGTCCGCCGCTACGACCCCAACCACCTCATCCTCGGCGACCGCTACGAGGCCAAGGCGCGCCTCCCCGACGAGATCCTCCTCGCCGCTGTCCCACACGTGGACGTGATGAGCTTCCAGTACTTCTCCGAGCCGGGCGAGATGGCGCCGAAGCTGGCCCACTGGCACGAGCTGACGGGCAAGCCCGTCCTCGTCGCCGACGCCTGCACCCCCGGCCGCGACCCGGCCAACTACGCGCCGATGATCCGCGGCCTCCGCGAGCTGCCCGCCTGCATCGGCTGGCACGTCTGCGGAGCCTACCTCAAGAACCGCTGCCGCGGCCACGGCTTCCGCGACGAGGACGAGACCCCCATCCAGCCCCTCATTGACGCGGCCACCGCCGCCAATCGCGAGACCCTCGAATGGGTCGAGGCCACCACCAGCGGCGCAATGTCCCAGCCACCAGCGCAGTGAGGTCTGCCATGCGTCCCATAGGCCCGATAGGTCCTATAGGTCCTATAGGTCCTATGGGTCCAAGCGATCCGATCCTCCCCGAGCCGACAGACCCCGCGCTCTATGAAGTGCGCACCCGCGGCCATGGCCCCGCCGGCCGCTTGCCTCTCGACCCCGAGCTGCTGCGCACCGCGCCCAGCGGCGAGCTGTTCGGCCTGACCATGGATGCCGGGATGGGCTGGCCGCCCGACGAGCTGCGGCGGCCGGAGTTCCTGATCCTCAGTACCCGGGGCGGCCTGCGCGCGCCCGACGGCCGCCCCGTCGCCCTCGGCCTCCACGTCGGCCACTGAGAGCTCGGCCTGCTCGTCCGCCAGGCCGCCGACGAGCTGACGCGGCATCAGGACAGCGGACATCGTGACCGAGGCGGCCATCGCCAACGCCATGGCCGTCCACGCCGCCTTCGGCGGGAGCACCAACTGGCTGCTCCACCTCCCCGCCGTCGCCCACGCCGCACACCTGCCCAGGCCGACCGCCGCCAGAGGCTCCGCGACCGCCTCGTCGAGGCCGACGGCGTCGAGCCTGACGACGTCATCCTCTCGCCCGACGCGGCCCGCGAGCGCGGCCTGACCAGCACCGTCACCTTCCCCCGTGGCAACCTCGCGCCCGAAGGGTCCGTCGTCAAGAGCACGGCCATCGACCCCAGCGTCGTGGACGCCGACGGCGTCTATCGCCACACGGGGCCGGCTCGCGTCCTCACTGCCGAGCGCGACGCCATCCTTCAACTCCTCGAAGCCACGGCTCCTCCCCCGCAACCGCGCACCGGCCATTAGGCCCCCCGACGCGCCGCGTCCAGGCCCGTGACACCAGCCCTCACACCCGGCGGAAGCCGAGCCGGTGGGGTTGACGGGGGGCGGGAATCGTTCTAAAATGATCTCACACCTCATGAGGTCCGTCAGCCTCTCCCGGGACTGGAGGTCGCCATGGAATTCCTCGTCCAACTCTTCCGCGCACTGGCCAATGGCAACCGCATCCGCATCCTGCGCCTGCTGGCCGTTCTGGGGGAGATGAACGTGTCAGACATCGCGCGCGCCGCGGACCTCCAGGTCAACGCCCTGTCTGCCCATCTCAGAATCCTCGCCGCCGCCGGGCTGGTCTGGCGGCGTCGCTCTGGAGCGCGCGTCGCGTATCGTCTCGCCGAGTCGGCCGGCCACCCCGTAACAGCACGGGCCGTCGGTACGCTCACCCGGGTCTTCCGCGCAATCGCCACGACCGACCCTCAACAGGTTGCTGCGGCCGACCAGGAGCGATCCCCGACGCGTTCTGATGCGGCGCTCTTCGCGTGCTTCACAGCTTTCACCCACCCACGACGCCTCCAGATCATCCGCCACCTCGCCCGCCGCAAGACCGCCTCACTCGGCGAGCTCACGGCCCGACTCTCCATGTCACTACCCGCCTGCCTGCGCCACCTCGACAAGTTGGAACGGCGGGGCGTGATCGGCCGCGCACGCCCGCGCAAGCGCGGCGGATACGCGCTGCGCTCGGGCAGAGGGTACGTCCAGAAGCAACTCCTCAGTGCCGTCCGTGAGCACCTCGTGGGCGAGTCCACGGGCTGACGGACCTCATGAGGTGTGAGATCTTTTCACTCAAGTTGACTGAGTTTTTCATGCGATGAGGAGTCGGTCCAACTCTTTGATGA
>CAZDNN010000756.1:0-2747 GCA_964506385.1 uncultured Planctomycetota bacterium | reverse complement strand
GGGAGGAGAATTACGGACTTCAACAACTCCGTAATTCTTCTCAGATCCCGCCCGGAGGAGGTGCGCCACCACGATCTTGAGCAGGACGAGGGCCCTCGGTGTCCATGCCCTGGACGGCGGCCCGAACGAAGACGGGCTTGCCGTGGCACGTGCCGCTATCCAGGGCCGTGGGGAACGAGGAGAGGGGAATGGGCGGACGCGCGGGGTGTCCTGGGAGGGCGAGGCTCCCGCCGAGCCGCGAAGGCCAGGCGGGTATCGTCGTGTCGCGCGGCTCGCCGGGCGCCTCGCCCTCCCCTGTTCCATCACGGGGCAGGGACGACGTCGAAGGGCCGGCTGCGGACGATGAAGGCGGTGGCGCTGAGCCAGCCGAAGCGGGCCGAGCCGCTCACGACCAGCCGGTAACGGCCCGGCGGCAGCTCGAGCGTCTGACGCAGCGGCTTGCGGTCCGACGAGTGGAGCCGGCCGTGGTGCTGGACCCGCTCACCGGCCGTCGTCTCGATGTAGAGACGGCCCGAGGCGCTTCGGGGCGCGCGGCGGTACTGGCCGCCCGTCGCGAGGGCGGCGGTCACGGGGATCGGCGTACCCGCGGCGTAGGCCAGCCCCTCGCGGTCGCCCAGCCCCCGGGGGAAGGTGAACACCACGGTCGGCGCGGGGTGGGGCGGCCGGGTGCGGTGGGCCGTGTGCGCCGACGCCAGGGCGGGGAGCCGCCGCTCGGCGAACTCGAGGTCGTTGTAGTGGAAGCACACGAAGCCGTCGGCACCCAGGTAGCGCGCCCGCTCGAGCTGGTGCACCAGCCCCACCGCGTCGGGGATCCGCCACGCGCCGATCCCGATGTAGAGAGGCACGCGGCCCTCGACCCACTCGACCTGCTGCGCCACGTAGTGCTCGAGCCGCCCCGCGTCCGCGAAGTAGTCCATCGGGCACACGAAGTCGAGGTAGCCCTTGTGGACCCAGTGAACCCAGTCCTGCCCGACGCTCTGGCGGGCGCCCTCCCAGGCGCCGAAGACCGCTGCCGAGACCTGGACGCCGGGCCGGATGCGGTGCGCCTCCTCCGAGACGACGCGCACCAGCCGCGTGATCTGGTCGCGACGCCATGCCTGGAACGTCGCTTTCAGCGGCCCCTTCAACACGTCGTCCGGCCACCGCGCGACCTTCACCCCCGCCGCCTCGGCGAACCGGTCTCGGCACCCTTTGCAGTAGCAGCTATGCGAGCCGGGGTAGCGGATGTAGTCGAAGTGGATGCCGTCCACGTCGTAGTTGCGGACCACCTCGAGCATCGAGTCGCGCTCGAGCGCGAAGTTGTCGGGGTGGGACGGGCAGAGCCACGGAAGCTCGGAGCCGTTGCGGTGGGCCTGGAGGCGGCCCTGGCGGCGCATCTCCGCGACGAAGGCCTTCGGCGCCGTGCTCAGGTTGTAGTTGACCTTCCAGACGTGGAGCTCGACGCCGTAGCGCTTGCACCAGCGGAGGCACTCGGCGATCTGGTCGCCCTTCTCTTCGACCTTGGGCGAGACCGGCAGCACGTCGCTGGGGTAGTGGGCGAGGCCGCCCCAGAGCATGTTGGGCAGGATGGCGTTGAAGCCCTGGCGGCGCAACTGGCGGATCGAGCGCCGCCAGCCCCAGTCCTTCACGCCATAGGCCGTGTGGATCCAGGTGGCGCGGAACTCGGCGTGTCGCTCGGCCGAGCTCAGGATATAGGCGTCTGCGGCCGCCTCGCGCGCCGCGCGGGCCGCCTCGATGGCGGCTGCGTGCTGCCCCATGCGCGACAGCTCGAGCGCCTCGCCCAGCCGCTCCCGCGCCTCCCCGACGCCATGGCGGGCCCGCCGCCGGGTCCACCAGCCCACCCGCGCCGCGTCCACCCGCTCGGCCAGGGCGTCGATGCTGTGCAGCGGCCCGATCTCGCGGACCGCGGCGATAGCCCGCTCGCTCGCCTCCCGCCAGATGCCAGGCACGAGCTTGCCGAGGACCGCGCGCAGCATCTGCCCCTTCGCCTGCACGTCCCCCGCGGTGAGCACGTGGCCGAGGAACGCGCCCCGCGGCGAAACCACCAGCGCCGCCTCCCCCAGCGCCTTGCCATCGGGGCCGAGCCACTCGCCCACCACCTGCGCGTCGGACGCCGACGCCTGCACCCGCGTGATGTTCCACGAGCCCTGCCTCACCTGCGGCGGCAGCCCATGCAGCAGCCCCTGGCGGAGACGGATGGTGGCGAACTTCCCCGCCGTCCACCCCGCGTCCTGCGTGCCCAGCAGCTCATGCAGGCGCTCGGGCATGGTGTAGCAAACGACGAGCTTGCCGCCGCTGCGCACGTAGCGCTCGGCCGCGGCCACCAGCGGCTCCGGCCACACGGTGTTGTACGGGATCACGAGCGCCTGGTAGGGCGCCGCCTTGCCGGCCTCGACGTCCGCATCGGTGAGCGTCGCGTGCGCCACGCCGGCGGCATCGAGCGCTGCGGTCACGGTTGCCAGGAACGTCTTGGCCCCGCGCCCCTCGCCCTGCGGTGCCCGCTGGTAGAATCGCTGGGCGAAGACGACGGCTACCAGCGGCCGGGCCTCGGCCGCCCTGGCAGACGGCACCGCCGCGAGACAAGCAAGCAGGCCGAGCATCGCGCGCGTTCGCATATGGCGTGACTCCTCAGAGGTGACCGCGAGCAGTCTACACGGACCCGAGCAAACGGGCAAGAGCCTGCGGGCCGCGCGAGTCCGGCCCCGGATCTTGGGGACCGTGGCTCGGCGTTCTGGATCGTCCTCGTC
>CAZDNN010000755.1:0-2757 GCA_964506385.1 uncultured Planctomycetota bacterium | reverse complement strand
GCGGGTGAGGCCCCTGCCACGAGAGAAGCGCGCGCCATCGCGATGGGCTGCTAGCTCCTCCGCCCCTCCGCTGGAAGCCAGAGCGGCGTCGAGCCGCCGCACTCCAAAGGCCCGCCGTAACGCTTCAGCGAAGTGTGGGCCCGCCGCCGCAGACGATTGGCACGCCTGCCGCGAAGGAGAAGCCCTGGCTGTGTGTACCAGGAAGCGGGCGGTTGTCAACGGCGTGACGAGGGGGAGCTCTACCGCGACGCCGTGTAGGTCTTGCGGAGCTCGCGGACCCAGCAGCAGCCGCAGCTACAGCGCTTGCCGCCGCCGCAGGTGCCGGCGATGTCGTGGCGGCCCATCGTCGCGCGGCAGCCCCGCACCAGCTCGAGCATCTTCTGATAGCCCGGGTCGTCCCTGCTCTTCCAGCCGCCCTTGGCGATCTGGCCCCAGCCGCCGGCCTGGACGGCGAGCGGGGCCATGAGGATGCGGCTCTCGGTGGGGAGCGCGACGTTGACGAGCGCGGCGAAGGGCTGCCGGGCGAGTTCCTCGCCGAAGGTCTCGGCGACGTGCTTGCGGAGTGCCTTCTCGCCGTTGCCGTCGTGGCGCTGCTCGATGCGGTTGTGGGAGTAGTCGCCGTAGAACTGGGCGTTGAGGTCCAGCCAGTTCACGATGCGCTGGAAGCTGTCGCGGTCGAGCTCGACGTACCTGCGGTGGTCGTAGAGCAGGTACTTGGCGAGGCGGCCTGCGTGGGCGAAGTAGTCGCGGGGCTTGCTGAAGGCGCTCTCGCGGTTGCGGTAGGCGATGGCGACGAAGCCGCTGCGCGACGTCAGGGAGTCGTGGGCCTGGCTGTATCGGGTCCGCGTGCCGAGGAGATCGAGGTTGGCCTCTTTCTTGTCGAGGCCGTGGCAGCGGATGCAGTAGCGGTCGAGGACAGGCTGGACGGTGCGTGCGAAGCTGAAGCCGCCCTCATACTGTGGCCCTGCGGGCGGCTCGATCTCGCAGATCGCCATCTTATGGGGCAGCGACTCGGGCGGCGGCGGGCTCGACCGCGGCTCGTGGCAGCCGACGCAGCTCATCGTCTCGCCCGGCTGGAGGTAGACGAACGACCGCATGGTCATGACGGCCATGCCGTTCGCGTCGAGGGCCTGGAACTGTAGGGGCATGCCGGCCGGGGCGCGGAAGGTGACGGAGCCGTCGTCGCGGACGGGGACGGTGCCGAGGATGCCCTTGATGATCTCGTTGTTGGCGAGGCTGAGCGCCGGCTTGCTGCGGGTGGGCTGGCCGTAGATGCGGTTGATCCGCAGACGCCGTATGACCCCGCGCGGCAGCAGCTCGGTGCTCTGGTAGATGTCCTGGAGGTGGAAGATGCCAGTCGTCTCGCGGCGGGTGTTGGCGACCGTGGACTGAAGGACTGGCGGCCTCGGCGTCGGGCGGATGGGGATGGGGGCGAAGCAGGAGACGGTGGGGTCGCGGTAGAGGAGCTCGCGGCCGCCGAGGGTGTCGATGAGGTAGATGGCCATGTGGTCGCCGTGGGCGTAGGCGGCGAGGAAGAGGTCCTCGCTTAGCGGGAAGGGCGTGGCGGCTCGGCGTCCGCCCATCATGTGGCCGACGGGCGGCTCCTCACCATTGGGGGGGTGCGGAGCGAAGGGGGTGCCTCGGGGCGCGCCGCCCTCGGGCCATCCGAGCTCGGGGGTGACGCCGAATAGCGGCGGCGCCTGGTCCTGGCCCCTGGCGGTGTCGATGACGATGATGGAGCCGGCGGTGTAGCCGTGGTGGTCGGTTGCGGTGGCGACGATCTTGTGGGAGTTGGGTATGGCCCTGGCCTCGGCGATCATGCACGGGCCGCGGGAGTAGTTCCCGAAGAAGTGCGCCGTCGCAGTCCCGTCCGGCCGCATGGTCCACAGGCTCTGGAAGATGGTGTCGTGGCGGTTGATGTAGTCCCAGCGGGTGTATATGATGCGGCCGTCTGGCAGGATGCTGGGGTCCCACTCGTTGGCCTCTCCGAAGGAGAGCTGGCGGATGTCGGAGCCGTCGGCATTGGCCCTGAAGACCATGTAGGTCGGCACGTATCGGCTGCCGTGACAGCGGCCGAAGGTCTGGCTGCGTGTGCTGATGAAGGCGAAGCCGCCGCCGGGCAGATAGCAGGGGTCCCAGTCCTCGATCAGCACGGTCTGGCGCCCTCCCCAGCCCTCGCGCGGGTCGGTGGGGGTGCCGGTGAGCTGGCGGAGGCCGGTGCCGTCAACGCCGATCTCGTAGATCCAGAAGCGGCGGTGCCTGGCGTCTCTGGGCGTGTGGTCGCAGTAGGAGAAGAGGATGCGGGTGCCGTCGAAGGAGAGGTCGGGGTGGTGGTGTGCGCCGGGCGGGAGCTTGCCGTCGAGGAGGACGGTCTCCCTGGGCTCTGTCTTCCAGTTGTCGAGGACGACGAGGCCCGCGCCGATGCCGCTGTGTCGGCCGAGGTACTGGTCGCACATGTGGTTGTATCGTGGGAGGACGCGCTTGTTGATGAGCAGTCGGTCGAAGTCGAGGAGGGGGTGGGATAGGATGATGCGTCGGCGGATGGTGAAGGCGCGGCGGGGCAGGTCGGGATCCACGGCATCAGGGCGCTTGGTGGCCAGCTCGACCGCTTTCTCGAGTGCGGCGAGCTCGGCGGCCAGCTTCGGCCTCGGCGCGGCCCGCTCGACGAGCTCGAGGGTCTTGCGGGCGAAGGCGAGGCGCTCGCGGGCCTGGCGCAGGTAGTAGAGGGCGCGGACGGCAGCCAGATCGGCCGGCGTC
>CAZDNN010000754.1:0-2757 GCA_964506385.1 uncultured Planctomycetota bacterium | reverse complement strand
TACAGGGGGCTTCCTGGGCATTTCGTGTACCGGGCCACTGGCCCGCCCCGCGGGCAGGACCCGCCCGCGGATGGTCTGGCAAGGCAGAAATGGCCCGAGAACGGGGGCCGTCCGCTCACTCTGCGCCCGTGGCGCCGCCGGTTTGCCGGGTGAGTTCGACGATCTCGACCAGCGCGTCGAGGTCCGCGGCGGCGTCCTGGGGGGCGTACTCGTCGAGATCCACGAGCTTCTGGCAGCGGTATTCCTTGTGGGTCAGCGCGAAGAGGTGGAAGGGCTCCAGCCGGCGGATCCGCGCGATGACCTCAGGGGTGAAGAACGCGGCGACCTGCTCCCGCGTGGCGTTGTCGATGATGTACTGGTCGTCGAAGGCGGGATCGCCCGTCTTGTGGTCCGCGACCACGCCGATGCGGCCCAGCGTTCGCGAGAGGAGGCCCTCGTTGCGGACGCGCAGGTGATGGGGAGCCGGCGTGTTCACGTCGAGGATCAGCTCGCCGTGGGCGACGAAATCCGCCTTGACGAAGTAGCCCCGATGCTGGGCGTAGAGCCGCGGCGCGGCGCCGACGCTGAACTCCTCGACATCGACCTCGCCGCCGATCAGCGCCTGGAGCTGCTCCAGGAACTCCTTCGTGTCCATGACCACCTCTCCGCCTTGCCGCCGCGCGCCGAGGTCAGAGGGTCCAGCCGGTCCGATAGGGCGGGTTGACGAGCGCGTTGGCGGCGGCGAGGTTGGTGACGCGCATCCCCTCGGCGTCCCACCCGAGCTTCTGGCCGGGGAAGCGGATGGCGATGGCGCCGAGCAGGCCGAGCTCGGTGAGCGGCCCGCCGTAGTCGAAGCTCGACCCTGCCTGCCGCCCCTCGCGGACCGCGGCGAGCCAGTCCGCGTGGTGGCCGCCCTTGACGCGCGGGATTCGACGCTTGGGCTTCCCGACGGCCTTCATCGTGGCCTCGGGGATGATCCGGCAGCCGCCGGCACCGTGGGAGCCGTGCATGATCTTGCCCTTCGAGCCGGCGAGGATCGCGCCGGTGCCGGGCACGGAACGGCCCTTCTCGAGGTCCTTCGGGCGCGGCAGCTTCCGCGTACCGTCGTACCACACGAGCGTCACCGGCCCGCGCTTGCCCTTGCGAGGGAACTCGAAGGTGATCCTGGCGCCCATCGGGTAGACGTCGGCGTGGCGCTTGGGGTCGTAGCCGTCCACCTCGGCCTGAACGCTCGTCGGCGCGCCGAGGCCGAGCGCCCAGAATGCCGGGTCCACGACGTGGCAGATCCAGTCGCCGATGATCCCGCTCCCAAAGGGCATCCAGCCGCGCCAGAGGCGGGGCAGGTAGAAGGGCTGATACGGGCGCTGCTGGGCGGGGCCGAGCCAGAGATCCCAGTCGAGCTCCTTTGGCACCTCGGGCCGCTCCTTGAGGAGCGGGAGCTTGCTCCTCGCGAAGTAGCGGTTGTCGCTCTCTGGCCTGGAGCAGGCGGCGAGGACGAGGGCCACGTCGCCGATGGCCCCGTCCCAGACCCACTCGCAGAGCAGGCGGATGTGCTCGGACGAGTGGCCCTGGTTGCCGAGCTGGGTGATGGCCTTGTGCTTGCGTGCGGCGGCCATGAGCTGGCGCACCTCGCCGATGGAGTGAGCCAGGGGCTTCTCGCAATAGAGATGCTTGCCGCGCCGCAGGGCGTCCATCGAGGCAACAGCGTGGGTGTGATCGGGCGTGCCGACGAGCACCGCGTCGATCTCCTTCTCGACCTCGTCGAGCATCTTGCGGAAGTCGCGGAAGCGCTTCGCTGTCGGGTACCGCTTGGCGGCGCCGGCCATCGAGCGGTCGTCCACGTCGCAGAGGGCGACGACATTCTCCTTCTCGAAGTTCCGCAGGTCCCGCCCGCCCTGTCCGCCGACGCCGATGGCCGCGATGTCGATCGTCTCGCTGGGCGGCCGTTGCCGCTGGCCGCCGAGCACGTGCCGCGGCACGACGTGGAACAGCGCGGCGCCCGCGGCGCCGACCCGGAGGAACTGCCTTCTGCTGACGCCCGATGCCTGACTTGCCATCTCTGTCCCATGCCTCCAATGGACGGTCAAGGAACGCCTCGGCGCGTCATCGCCCGTGCTTCGCCTCGAAGTCCCGGATCCCCTGCTGGAGCTTCTCGCGACACTCGAGGTGGGTCTTCTCCTTCGTGTCTTTCGCGATCTTCTCGTCGAGGCACTTCTTGAAGCTCGGGATGAGGGGGGCGGCCTTCGCGCCGAGGAGCTGGGCGACCTGGATGAGGCCCGGCTGCCACTTGCTCCCCGTGATGAGCCAGACGCTGTGCTGGTAGCCGGGCGTCCAGTAGTCGAGGTACTTCGTGAAGTCGCCAACGGTCCATTGGTAGATGCTGGGGTCGAAGTGCTTGAGGATCATCATCGTGCGGTGGGCGGCCTCGTGCTTGCCGGCGGTGCCGTAGCCCTGGGCGATGGGGGCGCTGTGGACGGTGGCGCCGAGGGTTCGGATCGCCTTGCCCTCGTCGTCGCGCGCGAGCTTCACCCCCTCGCCCTTGACGAGGAGGCAGAAGCCGGCGTCGAAGGACGAGCGGGCGAAGACGTGGCGCTCGGCGGCGTAGATGTCCGCCAGGTGCTGGAACTCGGTGCCGGTGATGGTCTTGCGCAGGCCGACGATGGCCCAGAAGGCAGCCTCGCGCAGATACCACTTCTCGTGCTTGGCGAACCGCAGGATGAGGGCCAAGTGCTTGCGGATGTCGGCTGGCTCGGCCCTGCCGAGGGCGAAGAGCGCGCC
>CAZDNN010000753.1:0-2759 GCA_964506385.1 uncultured Planctomycetota bacterium | reverse complement strand
CTTCCGCCCAGCCAGCTTGGGGGAGGGGCCGCGGGGTCCCCAGGCAGGCTGTCGGCAGCGGAAGCAGAGGAGACGGGGGATGTTACGACCACCACTTGACGGCTGTCCTCATAGCAGAGGGCTGGGGTGAGGGAGAACAGGGGCAGGCCTCCGCCAGCGGAGCACCCCTCGCTCGCCCCTTGCGCTGACCCTCCCCGCACAGAGAGGGGAGCCGTAGGCGAGGGTCATCCCCGTCTCTGCTGCTTCCGGATCTTCGCCCAGCGGTCGCGGAGGGTGACCGTGCGGTTGAGGACGAGGTGGTCGGCGGTAGTGTCGGGATCGACGATGAAGTAGCCGAGACGCTCGAACTGGCAGCGGTGGCCCGGCTCGGCGCCGGCGAGACTCGGCTCGACCTTCGCGGCGACGACCTCGAGGCTGTCGGGATTCAGGTTGTCCATCAGGTCGCCGCCCTCGGGTATGTCCTCGGGGTCCTCGGTGGCGAAGAGGCGGTCGTAGAGCCGGGCCTCGGCGTCGAGCGCGTGGGCGGCACTGACCCAGTGGAGCGTGGCCTTGACCTTACGGCCATCGGGCGCGTCACCGCCGCGCGTCGCGGGGTCGTAGGTGCAGCGCAGCTCGACCACCTCGCCGCTCGAGTCCTTCACGACCTCGGTGCAGGTGATGAAGTAGGCATAGCGCAGCCGCACCTCGCGGCCGGGGGCGAGGCGGTAGAACTTGCGCGGCGGGTCCTCCATGAAGTCGTCTCGCTCGATGTAGAGTTCCCGCGAGAAGGGCACCATGCGGGTTCCCGCGCTCGTGTCCTCGGGGTTGTTGATGGCTTCGAGCTCCTCGCTCTGGCCCTCGGGGTAGTTGGTGAGGACGACCTTGAGGGGCCGGAGGACGGCCATGACGCGGGGGGCGACCTTGTTGAGGTGGTCGCGGACGCAGTGCTCGAGGAGCGCGGCGTCGGCGGTGGCCGGCGCCTTCGAGACGCCGATGCGGTCGAAGAAGTCGCGAATCGCCTCGGGGGTGTAGCCGCGTCGGCGCATGCCGCGGATCGTCGCCAGGCGTGGGTCGTCCCAGCCGCTGGCGCGGCCCGCCTGCATGAGCTTCAGGAGCTTGCGCTTGGAGGTGAGGGTGTAGGTGACGTTGAAGCGGGCGAACTCGATCTGCTGGGGATGGAAGATGCCGAGGCGGTCGAGGAACCAGTCGTAGAGGACGCGGTGGTTCTCGAACTCGATGGAGCAGCACGAGTGGGTGATGCCCTCGATGGAGTCCTCGAGCCCGTGCGCCCAGTCGTAGCTCGGGTAGATGCACCAGGCATCGCCCCTGCGGTAGTGGGCCGCGTGGAGGATGCGGTACATCACGGGGTCCCGCATATTGAGGTTCGGGTGTGCCATGTCGATCCTGGCGCGGAGGGTTCGAGCGCCGTCGGGGAACTCGCCGGCCTTCATCCGCGCGAAGAGGTCGAGGCTCTCCTCGACCGAGCGGTTGCGGTAGGGGCTGTCGGTGCCAGGCTTGGTGAGGGTGCCGCGGTGCTCGCGAATCTCGTCGGCGCTTAGGTCGCAGACGTAGGCGTCGCCTTGACGGATGAGCTGCACCGCGTAGTCGTACATCTTCTCGAAGTAGTCGGACGAGTAGAAGAGGCGGTCGCCCCAGTCGAGCCCGAGCCAGGCGAGGTCCTCGATGAAGGCGTCGGCATACTCCTGCTCCTCGACCAGCGGGTTCGTGTCGTCGAAGCGGAGGTTGAACTTGCCGCCGAAGCGCTGCGCGAGCCGGTAGTTGAGCAGTGCGGCTCCAGCGTGGCCCAGGTGGGCATAGGCGTTGGGCTCGGGCGGGAAGCGGGTGTGGACCCTCCCGCCGTTCTTGCCCTGGCGGATGTCTTCCTCGATGATCTCCTCGATGAAGTTGAGGGCGCGGCCTTCGGCCTCGGTCGGTGCGCTCATGACTTATCCCGCTCTCCGGGCACGATGGGAGAGATCCTGTGGGAACGACGAGACGGCATTATACCAAATGAGGGCCGCGCGTTCAGCGGGGCGATCGTGACCGCCGCCGTGCGCAGTTCGACGGTCGCCGTGCGCTGGCGCCGGCCCCGTCGGCGCGGCACCTCGACCCGATAGCGGTGCAGCAGCGGCGCTGCCGCCAGGGCCGCACGAAGGTGCCCGTGCTCCCCCTCCACGCAACGGTCGCGGCCGCTGCGGATCACCGCGTCGTCGCCGCCAGCGACCACCTCGGCCAGCACCTCGTGGACGTCCCCCGCCGAGTCGAACACGTGTACCAGCCGCGTTGCCGGGCTGGTGCGGTCGCGGAGCTTGGCGGTGCGGCGGATGCCGCGGACCCACTCGGAGCTCTCCTTGTCCTCGAAGGGCCGGCTCTTGCGCTCGTGCCCCTTGCCGAACTCGGCCAGAGGGCGCGCCCACACGTGGTTGTGGAGCAGGCCCACGGGGTGGCCGTCGGGCCGCAGCACCAGCGCCGAGTGCATCCACAGGGCCTCCTCGCGCGGCTGGTCGGCCGTGCCCAGGCCTCTCGTGGCCTTGAGCCTCTGGAACATCAGCGCCGTCGTGTCCTGCACCGACACCGCCCACGACAGCCCTCGCAAGCCCTGGGCCGTGTGGTCGTGGAGGGCATCCCAGTGGGGCCTGGCGCTCACGCGGCGGTTCTCCAGGAAGCGATAGACCGCCTTGGCGGCGGCCGGCGACTCCGCCAGATCGGTGCGCAACTGATGGTTAGGAAAGCCTCGTGGACCTCGGGAAGCCGTTCCCAGCGAATTCGAAGCCTGCGAT
>CAZDNN010000752.1:0-2763 GCA_964506385.1 uncultured Planctomycetota bacterium | reverse complement strand
CTTCATCGAGGCTCTCGCTCATGTTGGGTTCTCCTTTCTGGCGAAGCAGGTCGTTCACGCACAGCCTGATGAGGCCGATGCGCCCGGGCTGACGTCGGTTGCTGCCTCTGTCCACCCACAGCCGGCCCAGGGCGGCAGCGAGGACGACGTGGCCAAGCGGGTGACGGCCCCCGAAGAGCGCACGCCGCGCCAGCCGCAGGGTACGCTCGGCGTTGAGCTTGTCATTGAGGTCAACGTGGGGGGGCGCGATGGCGAGCAGAAGCTGGCGCAGCCGCGGCGGATCGCTAAGCTCGCCCCCTCGGAACACGTCGGCCACGCGCAGGCCCTGGAGCCACTGTAGAAGGTTGTCGCGCACGTTGGGCAAGCTGTCCCACATCCAGTCCCGAACCACGAGCCGCGCGCCGTTGCACGAGACGGCGAGGAGGTAGAACTGGTTGGGGTCGGTGCGCTCGACGGCCCGCTGCGACGCGGACCAGGGCACGGCGAGCAGCTTGTCGATGTCACCGTCCTCGAACATCTGAATGGCGTCTTCGTCCTCCGGCTGTCGAGTCCACCACAGCAGGGCCATGCCGCCATAGTCGCGGCGGGTGCGCAAGGCGACGCCGGGCGACCGCCCGAGGCGGTGCTGGTCGCGGCGCAACAGGTCGCTGAGCGCGAGTACATAGGCCAGGGCACGGTCGGGGCTGACGGGGCTGTTGGCGTTCTTCTTCCAGCCGTAGGACTGGAAGGCCTCCTTGTCGAAGGACATGAGGGCGACGCCGGAGGGCTGGCCGCCCAGGCCAGGCGCCCTCACCTTCTCGTGGGTGACGGCGAGGGAACCTACCTCACCGGAGATGAGGCACATGCCCGTGCCCCCCTCGGCGTGGCGCTCTGTGAAGTGCTTGGCGTAGTGCTGCCGCCAGAAGTCGCGGGCCGCGGGGCGCTCGACGACCGGCCCGCCGGGATCCTGGTCGGCCGGGTCCGAGGGTCGAACAGCCAGAGCGACCCGCTCCGTGCCACGCGGGGCGAGGGCAGCCAGCGTCTCACGCGCGGCCCCGACTTGGCCGGGGGCATCGTAGAACCGCGCGCAGGCCTCAAGGGCAGCGTCGCCGGTGGCCTGCGCGGCTTCCCGCACTCGGCCGGCGAAGGCGGCGTGGTGTTCGGCGTGCTTGCGCTCCTGGGCCGGCTTGGTCCAGATGCCGGGGGCCGGTCCCACGACGTAGTCGATCGCATCGCAGCCGAGCAGAGGGTGAAGCTGGCTGTTGCGGTTGACGGGTGAGCGGGGCACGAGGAGGTCACGCGGCACCTCGACGGTCTTCTTGCCCCGCGGGAGGGTCGTCGTGTGCGGCTGGACGCCGAGGAAGCGGCCCTGGGCGTCGAGCTCGACCAGGAAGGCCACCGGCTTGTGCTCAAAGGCCACGTCGGCGAGCTCCCGCGCCAGGTAGGTATCGGCGTACGCCGCTAGCGCCTGTACGAGCATGCCAGCACCTCCTCTCGCACGGCGGGGTCGGGCAGCGCCGTCTCGGGCCGGGTGTCGAGCACGCCACCCTCCAGCCGCGCCTGGAAAAAGACGGGACTGTGGCCGTCGCCGTCAGGCCGGAAGATGATGTCATAGAGCATGAGGCCCAGGTCGCGGGTCTCGTCGATGGGCTGCTCGTCACCAGACGGCGGCTCGAACCGGGCGGCGAACTCGCGGCAGCCAAGGCTCGGCCGATGGTGGCAGCGGCCCTTGGCGACGCGGCGGTTGAACATGGCGATGTACTTCATCGGCGTAATGTCGCCCGATTGATCGTAGATCAGTGGCTCGGCCTCGATGATGTAAGCTACGTCGCGCAGGGCCACGGTGTTGCGCGGGGTGGCATCGGTGCTGCCGGCGCCTGCCGGCTGGGGGTGGTACGAGGCGGGGTCGGCCATCCAGCCCTTGATTGATCGCGGCCCGACCTTGCTCTGCACCTCGTTGCGCTTGAGGGCCTGGAAGCGGATGGGCTTGAGCACCTTGATGCTCTGGATGACCCATCGCATCTGGGGCCTCCACAGGATCGCGTCGAGAATGCCCCGAGCCGCGCTCGGGTTCAGGCACTCGTAGGACATCCGTTCCACCTTGCACTCTGGCCTGCTAACGCAGGCCCATTCCCCGCTGACCTTGACGCGTATCACGGGTTCATTCATTGTCGCCTCCCATTCCGGTTCTGCCTTGACGTCTCGTATCACATGCGGTAGGCTATGGGGGCCCCTCGTGGGCCCGGTGGCTTGGTGGCGCGCGGGCAAGAGAAAGGGTGAGGGACGGACGCATTGGTTTCCTCGGACACTAGAGTGACGGAGACCATTGTAGCTCTGCCGTCTTAAGTTGTCAAGCGCTTTCTCCGCCCAGCCGCTTGTCTCACGTCGTAACCGTCCTACCCAAGGACGTTTGCGTGGATTGAAATACTCTGGTGTCAGAGGAAGATCAAGAGCGGCCCCAGCGGTCGCTCTTGGTCGTTCTGCTGGACGTTCAGGCACCCTCCTCGAATCCACACGCGCTCAGCCGACAAGCTCGTCCGCAGGCAGAGAGAGCTGCAGGCCTACTTCGGTCGAGTAGAAAAGTGGCTCACAGGCCCAGAGTCCGTCGCTCCTGTCAGTGAGGGGCTTGATGGCCCCGAGCCCCCTCGCCTCGTCGAAGCCGTTGGGGTAGAGGCCGACCTGGTACTGCTGGATGCGGCGCCAAAGGCGCCGGTCGATCCCTCCCTCGCGGCTGACCACGTCTATGAGCACGCGGCCCATGTGACGGTAAGGTACCAGCACCGC
>CAZDNN010000751.1:2530-2768 GCA_964506385.1 uncultured Planctomycetota bacterium | reverse complement strand
CGGGGGTCCCCGCCTGACGCAGCCGACGGGTCACTTCGCCCGCGTAGCTCGCCCCATCCGTCGCATCTGCCATTTGGGTCCGGGCGTGATGATGCCGAGAGCGAGGACAACGACGCGGACGAGGACAATGGAGAAGGTTGGGCCAGGGTCCCGAAAATGGCAAAGGGTTCCTGTCGGTCCGCGCCGAGTCGATGAGACCGTGCCCCGGCCTGAGCCCAGAGCATGATTGCGGACCTGT
>CAZDNN010000751.1:0-2430 GCA_964506385.1 uncultured Planctomycetota bacterium | reverse complement strand
TTAGGTCCGCAATTATCGTCACCCAAGGGCCTGGCAAGGCGTACGGAAAGCGACGTGGGACCCTGACACCGCAACCGCCTCCTTTCCAGCCAGCGCGCGGCGAGCCGATGAGACCATGCCCCGGCCTGAGCCCAGAGCATGATTGCGGACCTGTTTAGGTCCGCAATTATCGTCACCCAAGGGCCTGGCAAGGCGTACGGAAAGCGACGCGGGACCCTGACACCGCAACCGCCTATATGCCTCGCCACGATTCTGAATCAATGGCAGGACAATGAGATTCGTCTCTCGCTATCGGCGCGCTGCGCCCTTCGCCCGCCGCGAGCGTCCGCAGGGCAGCACGCCTGTCGGCCGCTAGCAGTCCGTGAAGGATGAGGGCGAGGCAGAAAAAAGGCTCTTCCAACGGCTACAGGCGGCAGGCGCGGCGTTCGTGACGGGAGGAAGGCTGGTGGCCCCAACCAGCTTTTCTGGCCTCGCCCTTCCAAAGAAGCCGGCGTGCAAAAAGCATGCCCATGCGGCGGGCGGGAGTGTGGCGATCAGCGACCTTGCTGGCCGTCGGCGGCGGGCGGCCCGCGTGCCTGGGAGCTTTGATTCAGAATCGTGGCGAGCCATATAGTTCCTGTTGCGGATCGCTCCAATGGGAGGGCGAGGCTCCTGCCGAGCCGCCCTTCGCCCCCTGAATCGGCTCAGCGGGAGCTTCGCCCTCCCGCACCGGGACTTTCCGCAACAGGAACCATATAGAATCCAGGATGCGGGGGATGGCAAGAGCGCGGCGGGGCGGTGCGCGGAACAGCTCGTGCGGGTTGCTGCGGAGTGACGGCCCGGGAGGACCCCGATGCCGAGCTTCTCGCGGTGATGACCGACATCCTGGCCATCGATCACATCGCCTGCCAGGAGAGCGCCCTCCACGGCCTGGGACACTGGCAGCCACAGCACCCCGACGCCGTCGCCCAGACGGTGGGCAGCTTCCTGGCGCAGAGCCCTGACATCGCCGCGCCGCTCCGGGACTACGCGAGAAGGCCGAGGGCGGGGTACGTGCTGTAGAGGCTTGAGTCGAGTGAACGCGGCAAGGGCATTGCACGCCAGGCGGTTATGTGGTATAGTGTGCATGGAGGAGCAGGCTTGCCATGATCGCGTCCTTCGGCGACAGGGCGACGGCGGACCTCTACCACGGGCGGATGACCGGGCGCGTCCTACGCATCCCGAGCGGGATGCGGCGGTTCGCGTGCCGCAAGCTGGACATGATCGAGTACGCCCACGACCTGCGGGATCTGCGCGCCCCTCCTGGGAACCGTCTCGAGGCACTCAGAGGCGACCTCCGGGGCTACCACGGCATCCGGATCAACGAGCAATGGAGGGTCATCTTCCAGTGGCAGGGTGGCGCCGCCCACAATGTGTCCATCGTGGACTACCACGCGGGATAGGAGACGAGAGCCATGATCCCCAAGCACCGCACGCCCACGTCCCCCGGCGAGATCCTCGCTGAGGAGTTCCTGAACCCGCTCGGCATCACGCAGACGGCGCTGGCGAAGCATATCGGGGTGCCGGTGCGCCGCATCAACGAGATCGTGCGGGGACGTCGCGCCGTGACGCCCGAGACCGCGCAACTCCTCGCCGCCGCGCTCGGCACCTCCGCCGAGTTCTGGATGAGCGCGCAGTCGAGCTACGACCTCGCGACCCACCGCATCGACGTCGATGTGAAGCCGCTCGTGGAGGTCGGATAGGGCGCCGCGTTGGAATAGGGCACAGATCAGTGGTCGAGTCACGTCGCGACAGGGTGGTGCGGAGGGCGCGGGAGGCGACGGTGGCGCAGGGGGGGAGGTGACGCCGCCGATGGAGGACGGCGTGAACTGGAAGAACACCGTGGACCAGCCTCGCGCGCGCATCCGCCGCGCGACCGGCAGCAACCTGTTGCGCGCCGTCGTCCTGCCCGCCCTTGCCCCAGTTGGCGGCTACCGCCTCGCACCTGGGGTCCACATCCGCAACGACCAGGCCCCGGGAGGGCGAGGCTCCCGCTGAGCCGACCCCGGCACGGGGGGGGCATCCTCTATCGCTCAGGGCCGGCTGGACGAGCCGCGACGGGCGGGGACGCGGCTCCAGGGTCGGCTCGGCGGGAGCCTCGCCCTCCCATCCCGCTGCCGCCTCGAGCGAGCACGGAGCGGGGCCGGAGCGAGTCTCAAAAAAACCTTCTGTCGCAGCGACGCTCCCTATGCGCTGTTCCTGCCTACGCTTAGGCCGGGCTTCGAGGCTGTAAGTCCGGCGGCGACGGTAACGTGCCGGGGGACTATGGCCTATAAGGGTGGAGAAGAAGGGCTTCCTGCCGGCCTTGGGAAGCCCGGCTTCTCGTACGAGCCAGGCTCGGAGGCGACGAAGGACCCAGTTGGCTGACCCCTCTATGGCCGCCCCGTCGCCGCACGCTGCTCTTTGACAATT
>CAZDNN010000750.1:0-2781 GCA_964506385.1 uncultured Planctomycetota bacterium | reverse complement strand
CGCCTCGAGGATCTTCTGGCTGGAATCCGGCCCGAGAATCTGCACGCGGAAACCGACACGGGGCCCGCGTCGGGCAAGGAAGGATGGTGAACCCTGCGCCGCGGCGGAGGGCGGCTCGGCAGGAGCCTCGCCCTCCCATGTCCGTCGCGCGGCGACGGCACCTGATTCACGGCACCTTCTTCAAACGCAGGGCCGCGTCCCAGGCGATGGCGGGGAGGCGGACGGTGAGGAGGCCGTCTCGGGCTACCGTGGCTTCCTCGGTCTTGGTGGTTTTCCCCTGATGCGTGTCGTAGTGCTCGATGGTCCAGCGGCCGGGGCGCAGGCCCGCGAGCTGGAGGCTCGCGCCGTCCACCGGCAGGGGCTTGTACTGCTTCTTCGCGGCCTGCGACCAGATGTGCCGCTTGTTCTGCACCCAGACCAGAGCCATCGTGTCGCCCAGAAGGCCCGAGACGCGGAGCGGATCGACGACCTTCTTGAGGACCTTCAGCCAGGGGATGCGGTAGCTCTTCAGCGAGATCCAGTCCTTGCCCGTGTTGCGGACGATCACCGTGTGCCGGCCGGCGGGGATCGGCACGGCGTAGAGGCCGGCGCCCTCGGTCAGCGTGTCCTTCTTGTTGTCCTTCGGGACGGGGAAGTCCTGTTCGAGGACGAGCTTGCGGTCCACGTGGATCTCGAGGTGGCCGTTGCCGAAGCCAGAGTGCTTCTCGACCTCGACGCCGAGGGTCGAAGGCTCGGGCACGTCGAGGTCGAAGGTGACGGGATTGTGCTTGTCCTTGTGATGGCCCAGGCCGTGGAGGAGCTCGGAGGGTGAGGCCGTAGCGGTCATGACGCCCTTGCGGTCGATGCGGACGGTGATCGGCTGGTTGCAGGGGGCGGGCTCCCACTTGCCCTTGCCGAGGACGAGCAGGCCCTCCTCGACCGAGGACATCTCACCGACCAGCTTCGCCTGGATGGGCCTGGGCCGCTGTGCGACGAAGTCGAAGCCCTCGATCCACCCGGCGAACGCGGCGAACAGAGGATAGAGGTTCTTCGGCTCGACGTAGGAGTCCCACCACCAGGTCATCGGGGCGCCGGCGTGGCCGCCGCCGACGCTGGCGAACAGGGCGTTGTGGACGTGGATGCCCGTGGGGTCGGCGTCTGCGGTCTGCTTGCCGTCGGCGCTGATGCCGAACTCGCCGTGGAAGTGGGGCTTGGATTTCGCGGCCTCCTTCGCGGCGATGTCCTTGCCCATCTCGAGGGCCATGTCGTTGCCGCCGTAGCGGTGGGACTGCACGAAGTCGAGCTCGGGCAGCTTGTCCACGAGGGGGTCGCCCTTGGGGTTGGCGTGGCTGGTGGTGATGAGGTGGCGCCAGGGGTCGAGGGTATGGAGGTATCGCGCCATCTCGGCGTGCCAGCCGGCCACGGTGGCCGCGTCATAGCCGTCGATGATATCCACCTCGTTCCAGAACTCCCAGGCGAAGACGCTCGGGCTGTAGCCGTAGCGGGCGACGAGGTAGCGGAGGCGGTTGCGGTAGGCCCGCAGGCTGGCCGGCTTGGTGAAGTAGTCGAGCGGCTTGACCACGGGGCCGCCGTTGGCTCGCGTCGTCGGCGCCTCCTCCATCACGCCGGGGGAGCGCTCGACAGAGCGCAGGATATTGAAGCTGTCAATGCACAGCATGACGCGCAGCTTGCGTTGCTCGGCGGTCTCGAGCACGTGGTCGAGGCGCCAGGCGTTGCCCTGGTCGATGGCGTCGAAGCCCGAGGCCGCGGTGTTCATCCCGAAGGTCGTCCAGTGGGGCGAGAGCCAGACGCGGAAGGCGTTGCAGCCGTGCTCGGAGTACTTCGGCAGCCACTTGTCGTAGCTCAGCGTGCCCGGCGCGAGGCCCCAGCAGACGTTGGCGCCGACGGGGAAGTAGCTCTCGCCACGATCGGTGACGAAGTAGCGGCCCTCGCGGCGGATCATCCCCGGAGCATCCGCGGGCAGCGCCTCGATGCGCAGGGGCTCGGACATGGCCGTCCCCGTGCGGTCAGTCGCCGTGACCCGCAGGTGATGGGTGCCGGGCTCCGTGAAGGAGAGGCGGACCTGCCAGCGCGGCTCGCCGCCGGGCTCGACGACCTCCTTGTCGCCATCGAGGCGGCGGGTGAAGCGTTGGTAGAGGAAGCCGGGGACGGTCCAGGTCTTCCTCGACGGGGCGGCGACCGCGCAGTCGAGGCGGATGTCGTCGGCATCGAAGGGGTTGTCGTAGGTCGCCTGGAGATCGACGTCCAGGGTGACCCGCTCGTAGATGCTGGCGGCGGGTCGGTCGGGCCGGACGGCCCGGATGGCGATGGGGGATGGCGGTCGGATGTTGGCCTTCTCCTCCTCGTAGTGCTCGCGGATGGCGTCGGGGCGCACGGCGCGATCGTATATCCGCACCTCGTCGATAGCGCCGTCCAGCGCCCACGGATGGCGGTTGTGGCGCCCGATGACCAGATCGACGCCCTCGGCGGGCGCCAGGTCGCCGCCGACCTCGGTGCGCCCAGTCTCCTGGCCGTTGACGTAGATGCGCGCGCCCATCACGTGGTCGTAGGTCGCCGCCACGTGGGTCCACTCCCCTACCCGCGGCCGCACCCGCGACGTGCAGTCCACCCACCTGCCCCCGACGCCGAGATGGAGCCCCAGGTCGCCCGCGGCGTCGAAGCCGAAGAAGTAGCCGAGCGGGTAGTCGTGGCAGTTGACCACGGGCCGCCACCCCTCGCTCGCCTCGTCGAGCTTCACCCACGCCTCGATGGTCAGGCCATTGCGAAGCGCGGGCGCGAGCG
>CAZDNN010000749.1:0-2784 GCA_964506385.1 uncultured Planctomycetota bacterium | reverse complement strand
CGTCGTCCTCCATCACCGTCGCGAAGTACAGATGCTCGTCGTCCCACAGCAGGCGCGCGGCGCTCGCGGCATGGGGCTTCCCGCCGCCAGGCGGCACGCGGAAGTCATCCAGGTACTGGGCGCCCTCCCACGCCGCCTCGTCGAGCTTCCCATCGATCGTGATCTTCCCGTGAGCCCTGCGGCACTGGAACAGCCGCGGCTGCCGCTCGGCCTCCTTCCCCCGGGGCAGACAGCCAGCGAGGATCAGTGCGGCGACGATGAGGCTTTGCTTCATGAGTGGCTCCTCGGGGAATGTCCCTGGGTCCGGCGCATTCTAGGGCGCAGCGCACCACCTGTCAACTGCCGTCCCTGGCTGCGGGCGTGGGCCCTATTCGTGGGCACGATCTGGAGGCCTGAAAGGCCGAAACACCAAAGCCCAGGGCGAAGCCCTGCGGAGTCGCGATCGACAAGGCGTCAGCCCTGTAAGGACGCAACAGCATCTCGTCTGTTTCGCCCTTACAGGGCTGGGCCGTGGAGGACCTTGCATTCCCAGGCTTCGCCCTGGGCTTTACGGTGTCCCCCCTGCGGGGCGCCGGGACTCAGGCACCTGCGACCCCGGCCCGCGCCCCCCTGGCTACCACGCGTGGACCTGGTGGCCGCGGCCGGGGAACCACAGGAGGTCCACCATGAAGGCGAGGGTTACGGCCGCCGCCTGGCCCACGAGCAGGCCGATGAAGAAAGGCCGCGAGCGGCGATACAACCCCACCCCGCCAACCCGCAGGATCACGGCCTTGACCGCCCACGCGATGAAGATCGACAGCACCGAGTCCAGCGTGACGTTCGTCGAGCACACCGTCAGGCCGATCGGGTGGAGCGGCCACCACGCGAAGCGGTACCGCAACGCCATCAGGCCTGCCATGACCGCCGCACCCACAGCGAGGAAGGACAGCCGCGTCCAGTCCGGGCCGAAGGGGTTCCGCAGCTTCTCCACAATCGTCGGGAAGTCGCGGTACCGCCCCGCCGTGAACGGCAGGCCGTAGTGGTAGGCCCCGCTCTCGTACCCAAGGTGCAGCCCGTAGTAAAGCGAGAGGATCAGCCCAAGGGCGAGAGCGGCGCCCACAGCAGCCAGCAGGCGGCCCTTGTGCTCGCCAAGCGCCTCGGAGAGCTTCGCCGTGTGCGACATCGCGGGCATCAGGAAGCCCCGGTTGTAGGAGATCAGGGCGTAGGAGAAGCCCAGCGCCGTCAAGCTCCCCGGCCCCATCCCCGCCGTGCCGAGGGTGTACATCGCGAAGCACTGCGCCGTCAGCGGCGCCTGCACATACACCAGACCGGCCTGGCACACGATCCGCGCGACCCCGATGAACGTCAGGAGCGAAACCACGAGCCAGAAGACCGCCAGCCCCACGCCCATCCCCGAATGCACCAGCCACAGCACGACGAATCCGCCACCAGCCAGCAGGCCCACCACCGCTGTCCGGTCGCCCAGCATCTCGTCTCCACGCCGCTGCGGCGAGCGAGCGAACGCATTCGCCACCGCCTCGCGGACGCGCCCCCGCGCCATCCACAGCCCCCACAGCACGAAGACCAGGAACGCCCCGAAGCACTGCCAGCCCGCGCCCGCGAACACGTATGACCCGTACGCGTCGCCCCGCGGCCCCAGACCCGTGCCCAAGTGGTTCACGACTCCCCCCTCGAGCACGAACAGCAGGTAGAAGACCCAGATGCTCGCCAGCACGCCCACGTTGGCGAAGTATGCGAAGCCGATCGTGTAGAAATTCACCTTCGTATTGATCGGCGGGAAGCCAGGGACGAAATGGAGATACCGAGCACGGTACAGCCCGATGCTCGGGAAGCCCGGCCAGAAGAAGGCGATCAGCTCCACCCCCATGAACAGCAGCGGTACCGCAGCACCGATGGCGAACAGCCGCGAGCGCACCACGCCGGCGACGATGCCGCGCTCCGGCTCCCGCGACAGCTCGCGCACCGGCTCCAGCAGCGGATAGCTCAGCCGCTCCTCATCCGACCAGCGACGCCGCAGCAGAGTCGAGGCGCACGCACACATCCACCACAGCGCCCCGATGAGCGCCAGCCACCACAGCAGCGGCACCACCCAGACGCCCCACGGCACCCGCTGCCCCTCGGGCAGCCCCTCGAAAAACCACGTGAGCGCGCTCATCTCATCCCGAGGCGCCAGCCACCCCGGGATGCACCGATGCAGGTACTCCCCCCACTGGTTTTCCGCCGACGCGAAGTAGAACGGCGTCGCGATGTTCCCCAGCAGGAAGCCCGAGATGCCCGACGCCGGCGCGACGGCCCCCACCAGCCCCATCGCGACCACCGTCACCACCTCGCCCTCTCGCAGAGCCCACCCGCGCCGCACCGCCCGCAGCGCCGCATTCGCCACCAGCACGAGCGCCACGAACGCGATGAACAGAGCCATCGGGAAGTGGCTCACGTTCATCCGCGACGCCCGCGCCACGTACTCCGCATAGGCGATCCAGTAGCTGAGGAACGCCACCACCGCCAGGCCCACGACCACCGCGCGGGCCGTCACGCAGCGCGTCGGGTCGGGGGGAGCGGACCGGAGCATCGAGATGCCTCACAGGGGTTCGGTCTCTTGTGCTCAGCTTGACGATACACACGGGCCGAAGGGCAGTCAAGCCGGCGGCGGATGCGGACGTGCGCTAGCGCGCTCTCATGCCATTTGGCACTATGCAGCAAGCCTCCAAGTCGGATACACTCGGGATGGTTAGCCCAAGTTCAACAGTTAGGAGGCTAGAATGCCTCCATTGGCCGATTCAGAGC
>CAZDNN010000748.1:0-2785 GCA_964506385.1 uncultured Planctomycetota bacterium | reverse complement strand
CGATTGTGGCGCCGTAGCGCCTCTTGACCACCGACGCGCTCAGATCTCGACCACTGGGGAGGAGGAACGGTCGCTTCGCGTTGAGCCTGCGGAGTCCTCGGGAGCCGAACCGAGGACGAGGACGACGACGAGGGCGATACGGACCCAGGGATCGGCATTCCCCAAGCGGGGTGTGGACACCCCGCCCACAACGGGGCCACGGCCTGGTGTTGACCATCTGCCCGGTTTGTGCTCTCATAGTGAGGAACTGGGCCAGGCTGACCTGCCTCCAAGGAGCCGATCGTGAGACGCTTCCTTGTTCCCCTGCTGTGCTTGCCGGCGGCGTGCGGGGTCGCTGGCGCGGCGGGGACCCTCGACGCCGCGGCCTACCGCAAGGCCGTCGAGGCCGACTGGCTGCTCCAGGACAAGGTGCGCACCGGCAAGCGCATGGCGACGCCGCGAAGGGCCAACGTCACGACGACACAGGATGCGCTCGGCGGCGTTGACGGCGAGATCACGGGCAAGTGGGGCTTCCACACCCTCAACGAGCCGAACCCCTGGTGGCACGTCGATCTCGGCGAGAAGGTGCCCCTCGACCGCGTGGTGCTCTACAACCGCTGCGATAGCTGCGGCCAGCGCAACAACCGCATCGTCCTCCTGCTCTCCGATGACGGCAAGTCCTGGACCCAGGCCTATCAGCACGGCGGCACCTACTTCGGCGGCAAGCCGGACAACAAGCCGCTGACCATCCCGCTCGGCGGCAGGCAGGCGCGCTTCCTCCGCCTCACCCTCAAGGGCACGAGCTACTTCCACCTCGACGAGGTCCAGGCCTACCCCAAGAGCGATCCGAAGAGGAACGTCGCGCTGGGGAAGCCGGCCGACCAGTCGAGCGTGAGCCAGTGGTCGGCGCTCCACGCGAAGCCATCGGCCAAGCGGAGAAGCGTCGATGTCCATTACCCCTTCGCGACCGTGCTCGAGCGGGGCAGGAAGCTCGCGGCCGACCTGCTGGCAGGGGACGCGCCCGTCGCGCCGCTGGCCGCCCGGCTCGAGGCCATCGGCCAGCGCGTCGAGGCGCTGTCCGAGAATGCCTCGCCGGAGGACAGGCGCAAGCTGTACTTCGAGCTGCGGTGGGCCGTGCGCCGTCTCGCGCTGGCCAATCCCGTGCTCGCCTTCGGCCGGGTCCTCTTCACGAAGCGCGCCCCTGGCTCCTACAGCCACATGTCCGACCAGTACTACGGCCACTGGTCGCGGCCCGGCGGCGGCCTGTTCCTCCTGGGCGGCTTCCGCGAGGGCAAGCCGCAGCTCGAGGACATCACGCCCAAGCTGCCCGAGGGCACGTTCCTCCGACCCGATCTCTCCTACGACGGGAAACGGGTGCTCTTCGCCTACTGCCGCTTCTACCCGCAGATGCGCGGGATGGGCAACAAGACCGACAAGCCCCACATCCCCGAAGACGCGAAGTACCACGTCTACGAGATGAGCCTGGATGGCTCCGGCCTGCGCAAGCTCACCAGCGGCCGGTACGACGACTTCGACCCCCGGTATCTGCCCGGCGGCCGCATCGCCTTCCTCTCGACCCGCCGCGGCCAGTTCCTCCAGTGCGGCAGGGCCAGCGCCCAGGCCACCGTCGAGGACCCCTGCCTGCCTGACGGCTATGTGCGTTGCGGCGGCGGCAACAGCCGGCCCGTCGCCATCTACACCCTACACACCATGGACCCCGATGGCTCGAACATGCGGGCGATCTCGGCGTTCGAGAACTTCGAGTGGACGCCCTCCGTCGCGCCCGACGGCCGCATCCTCTACGCGCGGTGGGACTACGTGGACCGCCACAACAATGCCTTCATGAGCCTCTGGGCCACCCACCCCGACGGCACGATGCCCAATCTCGTCTACGGCAACTTCACCCGCAGCCCCCACTGCATCTTCGAGGCCCGCGCCATCCCCGGCTCCCACCAGCTCCTCTTCACCGCCAGCGCCCACCACGCCATCACCGCAGGCTCCATCGTCCGCCTCGACACCGCCAGGGGCACCGACCACCAGGCCCCCCTCACCCGCCTGACCCCAGAGGTCTGCTTCCCCGAGATGGAGGGCTGGCCGGCGACCTACTACAACAACCCCTGGCCCCTGGCCGAGCGCTACTACCTGTGTTCGTGGAGCCCGTCGCCGATCCACCGCGAGGGCGGCCACAACGACACGAACCGCCTGGGGCTCTATCTCGCCGACGCCTTCGGCAACCTCGAGCTCCTCTATCGCGACCCCGCGATCTCCTCGTGCTTCCCCATCCCGCTGCGGCCGCGGCCCCTGCCGCACCGCCTCCCTGAGCTGGTCGCCGACAACGACGACGCCGAGGCCGCTGTGCTGCTGCTCGACATCTACCGCGGGCTGGAGGGCGTCGAGCGCGGCGCGGCCGCGCGCCTGCGCATCGTCGCCGTCCCCGCGAAGACGCAGCCTCAGATGAACCGCCCGAGCCTCGGCGTGACCCGCGAGGACCCCGGCAAGTGCGTCCTGGGGACCGTGCCCGTCGAGCCCGATGGCTCCGCGCACTTCAAGGTGCCCGGCGGCGTCAACGTCTTCTTCCAGGCGCTCGACGAGCGGGGCATGGCCCTCCAGACTATGCGGACCCTCACATATGCCCAGCCCGGCCACACCATGGCCTGCATCGGCTGCCACGAGCAGCGCTTCGAGGCGCCGCCCAACACCTCCGGCGCCGCGGTCCTGCGCCCGCCGTCGCCCATCACACCAGGCCCCGAGGGCTCCTGGCCGCTGCGCTACGACCGCCTCGTCCAGCCCGTCCTCGACCGCCACT
>CAZDNN010000747.1:0-2796 GCA_964506385.1 uncultured Planctomycetota bacterium | reverse complement strand
CCTGCGCTGGCGCCTGCGGCGCCGCACCCAGGCGGCCGGCCGCCAGGTCGTCTACTTCCCCGACGTCTTCGCCCAGTTCAACGACCCGACCATCGGCGAGGCGCTGGTGCGGCTGCTCGAGCGCGCGGGCGTCGGCGTGGTGGTGCCGCCGACGCGGAGCTGCGGCATCCTGGCCATGTGCTACGGCGACCCGGACGCCGCCCGCCGGACCATCCGCCACAACGTCGCGGCCCTCCACGCCTACGCCGAGCAGGGCCTCGATATCCTCGTCACTGAGCCGACGGCCCTCCTGTGCCTGCGGGAGACGTACGCCGACTTCGCTGCCGACAGCGCCGTCCGCCAGGTGGCCGAGCGCTGCTGCGATGCGGTCGGCTACCTGCTCCGCCTGTACCGCGGCGGCGAGCTGGCGCTCGACCTCGCCGACGTGCCCCTGACCCTCGCCCACCACACGCCCTGCCACGCCCGCGCGGCCGGCCTCGGAATGGGGGACCTCGAGCTGCTCGGGGAGGTCCCCGGGCTGACCGTGGTGCCCATCGACGAAGGGTGCTGCGGCATCGCGGGAAGCGCGGGGGTGCGGCGGGAGAAGTACGAGCTGTCGATGCGCATCGGCGAGCGCCTGTTCGCCCGCGTCCGGGGCGAGGAGTTCGACGGTGCGGTAACCTCGTGCAGCACGTGCCGCATGCAGCTCGAGCACGGCTCGGGCAAGCCGGCCTACCACCCTCTGCATCTGCTCGACCGCGCTGCCTTCGGCACGCCGCTGCCAGGCCCTGTGGCGTGCTCCCCGTAACCTGTTGCCAATAGGCCACTTGCGGTGCGCCGCCTTCCTGCCGGGAGAGGGCGGCGCCCGGCGGTGGAGGGGCAGGGCCGCGGGGCGTTCCACGCGCGTGTGTCGTCGGCGCTGGCCTTGGGCGGAAGAAAACCCTTGATCCGGGCGGGGGGAGTTGGTACAGTGGAATGACCGGGGGGGAAGGCGGGATACAGGCTTCTAGGAGGCCACACCAGGAAGCAGGTTCCCCTCAGGGGAGTTCACTGGGCGCTCGCGAGCGGGCCGGAAGGGTTGCTGTGCCGCTCCAGCGCTTTCCGTGTTACCCAGGGCAGCGCACACGCGTTCGTGCATACGGCGACCGGGGAGCGAAGGAGCCAACAATGCCGGGCCGGCGCAGCGCCTTCACTCTGATCGAGCTGCTCGTCGTCATCGCGATCATCCTGATCCTCGCTGCCATCGCGGTGCCGGTCCTGGCGCGCGCCGCCGCTCAGGCGCGCGAGGTCAAGTGCATGAGCAACATCCGCCAGTGCGGCATCGCGCTCACGGCATATGCGAACGCCAGCGAGGGGCTGTTCCCGATCTGCTACAACACCGACGGCTCCTGGTCCGAGTGGACCAAGAACACGTGGCGGGAGAAGATACTGCCCCTGCTCGGCGGCGACACCGAGGTGCTCAAGTGCACGGGCCGCAGCCAGTGGCCCGCCAAGCGCGGCGCAATGAGCGTCTACGGGGTCAACGCCTATGTCTCCGAGTGGCTCGAGGGCACGCAGTACAAGAACATCGGTGGCGTCCAGCGCGCGAAGGTGACCCATCTCGATGAGGTGGACAACACGAGCGACACCATCCTGATCGGCGAGAACAGCGACGGCGACTGGGTGTGTGAGCCCCTCGTCGAGGGGAGCTGGCCCAACTGGAAGGGCGAGGGTCCCGCCTACAGCTACCACCAGCGCGACCGAGGCGCCTTCGCCTTCTGCGACGGCCAGGCCCGTATGATGAACTTCAAGACCTCGCACGAGGACACCCTGCACCTGTGGAAGGTGCACAAGAAGACGGATCCACCCGCGCCGTAGGGCGCGAGCGAGACCCTCTGGGTGCGGCAAGACGGTGCTCTGCAACCTGAGAGTGATTGGAGAGAGAGATGGCGACAATAGCGCAGACGTCGGGGCGCAAGGGCTTCACGCTCATCGAGCTCCTCGTGGTGATCGCGATCATCCTGATCCTGGCCGCCATCGCCGTACCAGTCCTGGCGCGTGCGGCGGCCCACGCGCGCGACGTCAAGTGTGTCTCCAACTGCCGCCAGCTCTCCCAGGCTCTCATCCAGTACACGGGCCACTACGACGGCAGCTTCCCCTGCTGCTACAACACCGAGGACGGCTGGGGCGAGTGGACGAAGATGACCTGGCGGGAGAAGATCCTGCCCATCGTCGCGGGGAACATCGGCGAGCTGAGGCCCGAGGAATACAGGCTCCCCGAGGATGCCTCCATCTTCAAGTGCAGCGGCCGCAGCCTCTGGCCCACCCCGGCGGGCGTGCAGAGCATCTACGGGGTCAACGCCTACATCTCCATCTGGCCGAACAACGTCGAGCAGGTCTCGGGCCAACACAGACACCTGCACATCGACTCAGTCGAGAACACCAGCGACACCTGCCTGGTCACCGAGAACGACGACGGTGACTTCGCCGTCGTGCCCGACTACGAAGGCTCTTTCCCATACTCGGGCCGCAGCACGGGCACCTTCCACAGCCACCATCGCAACGACCGCGCCGGCATGGGCTTCTGCGACGGCCGTTCAGGCATGTTCGACACGAAGACCGTCAACGAGCGCAAGCTCTATCTCTGGAAGGTCTCCAAGAAGAAAGACAGCCCGCAGTAGCCGCCACAGTCGCCATCCAGCCTGACACCCCACGGCCCCGGGGCACCCGACGCCCTCGGGGCCGCTCCATGCCCGGGGGGACCGGCAGAGGCACCAGCGCCCGAGTCTGGCCCCGGATCTTGGGGACCGTGGCCCGGTGTTCTGGATCGTCCTCGTC
>CAZDNN010000746.1:0-2796 GCA_964506385.1 uncultured Planctomycetota bacterium | reverse complement strand
AGGATGCCGATTTCCGGTTGACTCCGCTGCGCCAGCGTGCTAAGATCGGGGCTGTCCCGGAGCCAAGAGGCTGAAGCCAGGATGGGTGCGTGTATCCCGACGTGTCGCCAGCCCGCCGGAACTACCTGACCCCCGATGTCGCCCGCGCTATCCTCAGAGCCCGGAAGGGGAAAGACCAGCGGGTGACCTGCTCACTGGACCTGAACCGGTCCCGCTGCGTGGTGCGCCTGGCAGGGCAGACGGTGCAGTTGCCAGACGGCAGCGAGCTGTCGGTCAAGCAGCTCCAGTCGATCTCTCGCAAACGGGGCCGCGTCTACGTGGTGCTGGACGGCGAGCTGAAGCCGGTAGAGCGGCACGGGCAGTTCTACTACAAGCTGATGGCGACGGACAGTGCGCCGACTCTCGAGATCAGCGGCATCAAGATGCACCGGACGGAGGGCTGCTGCCCGTACGCTCAGGCCGAGGAGATCGTCCGCGCGGTCGTGCGGCCCGGCGATCGGGTGGTGGACACGTGCGGCGGGCTGGGGTACACGGCGATCTGGGCGGCGCGCCTGGGCGCCGAGCGGGTCGTGTCGGTCGAGTACGACATCGACGTGCTGGAGATCGCGCGGCTGAATCCCTGGTCGGAGGAGTATCTCTTCGACAGCCGCATTGACGTGATGGCCGAGGACGTCGTGGAGTTCCTGAGCACCCAGCCGGCTGGCTCGTTCGAGGCCGCGCTGCACGATCCGCCCCATATCTCCCGCGCCGGTGAGCTCTACGGCAAAGATTTCTACTTCGAGCTCAGCCGTGTGCTGACGGCGAGCGGCAGAATGTACCACTATGTCGGCGAGCCACACTCCCGGGGCAAGAAGAGGCGGGATATCCAAGGCGGGGTGGCCGATCGCCTGATGGGCGCGGGCTTCGCCATCGAGTACGAGGAGGACCTCCAGGGCTTCCTCTGCCGCAAGCGGCGATAGCGCCTGCGGGTCCACTCACCAGCCTCCGCGGGAGCTGCCTGCCCGGCGGAGGCGCTGCGCCGTGAGATCCTATGTCGCGGACCGGCGGGCGAAGGCGACCACGGCGTCGGCGTCCTCCAGCGTGTCGAACACGACGTCGGCCTCGGTGAGACGGTCGGCAGGCAGGCTGGTGGGAACGGCGATGCACCGCATCCCTGCGGCGGCAGCCGCGCGGATGCCCAGCACCGAATCCTCGATGACCGTGCAGGCACGGGGAGCCACGCCGAGGCGGTCCGCTGCCAGCAGGTAGGCCTCGGGGTCCGGCTTGTGGCGGGCCACGTCCTCCTTCCCTACCAACGCCCCGAAGCGCCCGCAGAGTCGCAGGGCTGCTACCACCGTCTCGATGTTCTCCCGCCACGAGCTCGACGCCACCCCCAGGCGGAAGCCCTCGGCAGCCAGGCGGTCCACGAGCTCCAGCACACCGGGGAATGGCCGGACGTTGCGCGCGAGGATGTCGGCATAGAGCTCGCGCTTGGCACACTGCCACCACGAGGCGTCCACCGGCTCCCCGCGCCGGGCGAAGAGCCAGCGGATCCAGGCGACGTCGGTCATGCCGATGCCGTGCTCGTACTCCTCGTCGGTCACGGTCATGCCCTGCTGGGCGAAGAGGAGCTTCCAGGCATCGACGTGGAGGCCCTCGCTGTCCACAAGGACGCCGTCGAGGTCGAAGATCACGGCTCTGGGGTCAGTGGGAATGGTCATCGGGAGCGGCTGTAGTCGCGGGGGTCGGGGAGTGACTCGTAGATGCTGCGGTAGCTCTGGTAGCGGCCGGGGTCCATCTCGCCGGCCTCGACGGCGGCGATGACGGCGCATCCCGGCTCGTGTCGGTGCGTGCAGTCGCGGAACTGACATTGGCCGAAGCGGTCGGCGATCTCGCGGAAGCAGTGCTGGAGCTCGCCGCGTTCGAGGTCCCAGAGGGCGAACTCGCGGATGCCCGGGGTGTCCACCACGTAGCCGCCCACGTCGAGCGGCCGCAGGCGGACGGCGGTCGTGGTGTGGCGTCCCTTGCCGGTGGCGCCGCTGATGCGGCGGACCCGCAGGGTGAGGCCGGGCTGCACGGCCATGAGCAGCGACGACTTCCCTGCGCCGGACGGCCCCGCCAGCACTGACAGCCTGTCCCGCAGCCGCTCGCGCAGGTCGTCGATGCCAGCCGCCGTAGTCACGCTCGTGGCCACGGCGCCGTAGCCGAGCCGGCGATAGATGGCAAGGACGGGCTCGATGGTGGCGGGATCCACCAGGTCCACCTTGTTGATGCAGACCACGCAGTCGAGCTCCCCGTGCTCGGCGGAGACGACGAGTCGGTCGAGGAGCCCGCGGTTCAGCGGCGGCTCGGCGGCGGCGACGACGGCGACAAGCTGATCGACGTTGGCGGCGACCACCTGCTCGCGGTCACGGTCGCCGGCGGCCTTGCGGCTGAGCTTGCCGCCGTGGCGGGGGAGGATCTCGCCGACCACGGCGTCGCCGTCAGCCTGCTCGACCACCTCGACCACGTCGCCGACGGCGATGGGCCGCGGCTGGCCCCTGTGGGTCAGGCGCCATTTCCCGGGAAGCGTGCAGCGGACCGTCTCGCCGTCACAGAGGACCTGACAGGAGGCGGTGTCGAGACGAACGATGGTGCCAGTGGGCATAGGCGGCCAGACAGCAGTCAGGATACGAGTGTGGGGCCGCCGCAGCCTGTGCGGACAGAATGACAGGCGGCCTTCCGACGAAGGGACTTCCCGCAACAGGAATATCAGTAACACATCAGCGAAGTGTGGGCCCGCCGCCGCAGACAATTGGCACGCCTTTTTGCACGCTG
>CAZDNN010000745.1:0-2805 GCA_964506385.1 uncultured Planctomycetota bacterium | reverse complement strand
GCCTCCGCCAGGGCCTTGTGGCCCTTGGCGTTGGGGAAGCGGAGGAGGAGGCGGTCGGCGCCGGCGCCGCTGCGCCAGCAGTCGTCGTCCAGGCTGCGGCGGAGATCGAGGTAGCGGCCGCGGTAGGTCCTGGCCACGCGCTTTGCGGCGGCGGCATAAGGCTCCAGACGCTTCTCGAGATGGCTCGGGCCAAGGGGCGAGACGAGCACGAGGTGGCCGCAGCCGCGACGCTCGAGCTGCTGGACGATGAGCTCGAGGCCGCGCTCGAAGAGCAGCAGGTCGGTGCCGAAGTCGGGGTCGCGGTGGCCGAGGCTCAGGACCGCAAGGTCTGGAGCAGGGTCCTCCTCCTCCGCCGCCGAGAGCGCGGCGACGGCGCGGAGGATGGGCGGAGTCGGCGGCTCGACCCGCGACGGCACAGGCAGCGCCCGCGCGGCGAACTTCGCCTTCGCGGCGCGGAACTGGCTCAGGTAGCCGTCCTCCGGCGCGCCGAGGTCCTCGCCGAGCAGCAGGACGCTGTTGAACGCGAGCTTGTCGCCGTAGAGCTTGTGCGAGACCCAGCGGACAAGGGGCCATCGCTCGTCAGGCTTGTGCACGCGGTGCTCGATCCGAATGACGACGGGGCGCCCTTGCTCGTCCACCAGCCGCATCCCCTGCGCCCGCAGCGGCGGCAGCGGCTTGCGGCCGTCGAGCACGCGCAGAGTCTCCTTGGCCAGCTCGGGCGCGCCGCTGGCCCTCGTGAGCACCACGTCGAGGGCCTCAGGCGTCCCGCGCCCGAGCCGCAGGGAGCACTCGCAGCGCCACGGCGCACCCGGCTTCGGCGTGCCCGACGCGCCCGCCGCCGCCAGCACCTGGCCGTCGCCGTCCCGCACGGCCACGGCGATCCGCGCCCCCTCCGCCCGTGCCGCTTCCACCCGCGTGCACACCGCCAGCGGCTGATCCTCGCGGAGGATGGACTGGACATACTCGATCCGCAGGCGGGGAGGGGAGGGGGTGGCAGCCTGGGCGAGGACAGCCAGCCCCACCCACAGCAAGGCCACGTGGCTCAGGCGGTGAAACGGGTGATCCGCAACGTGCAATGCGCACCCCTTGGTTTGCGTCCGCTGGCGGGTTCTGGTACCCTGGCCGCCCGGTCATGATGGGGCGAAACGCGGCTCGTCAGCGGAGAAGCCGGAACGTGGAATCCTACCCCAACCACCTCAAGAGCATACCGCGCAGCATCGGGCGGCTCAAGCACTACTTCGACGTGCACGACCAGCCGTTCGTGCGCAGCGTCATATACCTGGTGATTCTCTCCGTGCTGGTCACCGTCGTCGGGATGGTGGTGGGCTACGTCGGCTTCGTGCGCGAAGCTGGGCGCCAGGGCAGGGAGCTGACAGGGAAGCTCGTGGGGGTGCTCTTCGAGGGCGGCAGGCTGACTGCCAGCGGCGAGCAGCCCCGCGTCGTGTGGCGCGACGTCCGCACCGTGTCTTTCCCGAAGAGAGGCAAGGACGGCGAGACGATCGAGGAGAAGCGGCAGGTCACTCAGATGGTCGCGGTGCTCGACACGACCGGGAAGCTCGAGACGCTGGAGCAGGCCGCCGAGTTCGCCGGCTGTCCCGAGCCGGCCCGCTACGTCTTCTTCGGTGCCGAGCAGATCGAGAGCTTCGAGGTAGCCGAGAGCCGCGCCAGACAGTCGAAGCCGGAGACGATCGCCTACGACGATACCGAGAAGCTCGCCGAGCTCCGCAAGCTGGTCGAGGAGAACGGCGGGACGGTGCCGGCTATCGAGATCAAGGACGGCGTGGCGAGCTTCGACCTGCCGCCGGACAAGGTGCACGTGCTGGTCCGGACGTCGAAGCTGATGGCGCTGGTGGACACGTCCGGGGAGAAGCGCTCGATGGGCAAGGCGGTGGGCGCGGCGTTCAACGAGGACGCCGAGTTCCGCGCCAGGGTCGAGCGGCCTGAGTTCGTGCTCTTCGTGGGCGCCGAGCAGGCGGTGCTCAAGCCCGTGTTCAGCCGCCGCGCGACGACGTGGGCCTTCGCCGACGGCGAGGCCGTGACGCCCGCGACGCTGGGCGAGTGGGCGGCGGGGGAGGTGCGAAACGCTCGGATGAAGGCCACCCTACAGCAGGCGCTCCCTTGGTTCCTCTACGGGCTCGTCTTCCTGTTCATCGGGGCGCTCATCTGCTCGGTGGCGGGGCTGATCGTCAACGGGTCGATGCGGGCGGGGCTCGCGTACGGGGAGGTGCTGACCATCGCCATCTATGCGATCACGCCGGCGCTCGCCGCGTTCATGGTGGCGGTGCTGGCGCTTCAGGGGCAGGGCAGCCCGTGGGTGCTGGCCGTGGCGCTCGTCGTCGGGATGGTCTACACGGCGCTGGGCACCCGCCGCACGGCCGTCGGCCTGACCGAGGAAAGCCCTCCCACGATCTGACGCCGCCGACGCCTGCGCGGCTCGCCGGGGGCCTGGCCCTCCCGTGGCGCCGGGACCCCAGCGTGGCGTACGCCCGGAACCCGAGAGGCGAAACGCACCTTTGGCACACAAGAAAACAGGCTCTCCGGCATTCATTGCGAGTGGCAGGCAGCAGGAACGTCTTCCTGCGGCGCTCGTGGGGGCTTTGCCCCCACACCCCCAGGATTTATCGCTTTACGGCCACCGGCACACGACCACTTTCGCTCATCCTCTGCGGCTGCTGTCCCTCCGGCTCAGTCAGAGCCATGCAGGTTTCCCCCTCGGCCCCCCGTGGTGGCGTAGCCTGCGACGCCCCAATACCTCCCTCGCCGGAGGACGTTGCTCGCCAGCCTTGTGGGGCGGCGGCATCTGAG
>CAZDNN010000744.1:0-2813 GCA_964506385.1 uncultured Planctomycetota bacterium | reverse complement strand
GATGGGTGGATGGGTGGAAGACCGGGAGGTTGGGTGACTGGATGAGTGGGGGGGGCCGGCTGGCCATCGCCTCGTCATCCGTTTGCTCTCCCTCACTCTTGCCTTTTGCCCTTTGCCTTTTGACTTCCCGATTCCTCCGCCTCGGCCCTCGACCCTCCGCTCGAACGTTGCCTGCCACTTGACTGACCGCCATCGCCGCGCGATACTCGTTGGCGAACACGACAGCGAAACCAGGGAGGCACCGCGTGGCACCGCCCGCCGTCATCACCGACCTCGTCGAGCGCTTCGCGCGCCACCGCGACGCCTACCGCTCCGGCCGCTACAACGAGACCCAGCTTCGCCGCGAGTTCATCGACCCCTTCTTCAAAGCCCTCGGCTGGGACGTGGATAACGAGCGCGGGTACGCCGAAGCCTATAAGGACGTGATCCACGAGGACGCCATCCGCGTGGCCGGCGGCGTCAAGGCGCCCGACTACTGCTTCCGCATCGGCGGCACCCGCAAGTTCTTCGTCGAGGCCAAGAAGCCGTCCGTCGATATCCGCGGCGGCACCCACCCGGCCTATCAGCTCCGCCGCTACGCCTGGTCCGCCAAGCTGCCACTCAGCATCCTCACCGACTTCGAGGAATTCGCCGTCTACGACTGCCGCGTCCGGCCCGCGCGCACCGACAAGGCGTCGAAGGCCCGGACCGTGTACCTGACGTACGACGCCTACGCGGACCGCTGGGACGAGATCGCCGGCATCTTCGCCCGCGAGGCCGTCCTCCAGGGCTCCTTCGACCAGTACGCCGAATCCACCCGCCGCAAGCGCGGCACCACCGAGGTGGATGACGCCTTCCTCGCCGAGATCGAGTCCTGGCGCGACCTCCTCGCCCGCAACATCGCCCTCCGCAACCCCGCCCTGAGCCAGCGCGAGCTCAACTTCGCCGTCCAGCGCACCATCGACCGCGTCATCTTCCTGCGCATCTGCGAGGACCGGGGCCTCGAGCCCTACGGCCGCCTCCAGGCCCTGCTCGGCGGCCCGCGGGTCTACCCCCGCCTCTTCCAGCTCTTCGAGCGCGCCGACGAGCGCTACAACTCAGGACTCTTCCACTTCCGCCGCGACACGAGCCGCGACGAGGCCCCCGACACACTCACCCCGGCGCTCGCCATCGACGACAAGCCGCTCAAGGCCATCCTCGGCCGCCTCTACTACCCCGACAGCCCCTACGAGTTCAGCGTCCTCCCCGCCGACATCCTCGGCCAGGTCTACGAGCAGTTCCTCGGCAAGGTCATCCGCCTCACCCCCGCCCATCGCGCCGTCGTCGAGGACAAGCCGGAGGTCAAGAAGGCCGGCGGCGTCTACTACACCCCCACCTACATCGTGGACTACATCGTCGAGCAGACCGTCGGCGCCCTCCTGGGCGGCCCCGCCGCTCGTAACGCCGCCGTCCCGGCGGCACCGGCCAGCGGGGACGCTGGCGTTACGCCCCGCAAGCGATCTCGCGGGATGACCCCGCGCCGTGCCGCGAAGCTGCGCATCCTCGACCCCGCCTGCGGCTCCGGCAGCTTCCTCCTCGGCGCCTACCAGCGCCTGCTCGACTGGCACCTCGACTACTACACAACCCACAACCCCGAGAAATGGGCCCGCGGCCGCAACCCCCGCATCTACCAGGTCGGCAGCGCGGGAAGGAGACAGTCGGCAGAAGGCAGTCGGCAGTCGGCGGCCACCAATCGGCAATCGGCAATCGGAAATCGGCAATCCTCATGGCGTCTGACCACGGCCGAGCGCAAGCGCATCCTCCTCAACAACATCTTCGGCGTGGACATCGATCCCCAGGCCGTCGAGGTCACCAAGCTCTCCCTGCTTCTCAAGGTGCTCGAAGGCGAGAGCGGCGAGACCCTCCACCGCCAGTGGGAGCTCTTCCACGAGCGTGCCCTGCCCGACCTCTCCTGCAACATCAAGTGCGGCAACTCCCTCATCGGCCCCGACTTCTACCGTGGCCAGCAGCTCACCCTCTTCGACGAAGACGAGCGTCTCCGCATCAACGTCTTCGACTGGCAGGCCGAGTTCCCCGCCATCCTCGGCGGCAGGAACCCCGGCTTCGACGCCGTGATCGGCAATCCGCCATGGTTGATGGCCGGTTACTATGTCAAGGACAGCCTGGACTACCTACGGCGGAGATTCCGGAGCGCCCGAGGCAAGTTCGACCTCTACTACGCCTTCATCGAAAAGGGCCTTGCCTTGCTGTCGGACGGTGGACTGCTCGGGATGATTGTCCCGAACAAGCTATTCCACACCCGAGCTGCATCGGTGCTCCGCAAGTTGCTTGCGGAGCGCAAGTGCGTCCATCGGGTGATCGACTTCGGTGATGAGCAACTTTTCACTCGAGCGACAAACTACTCGTGCATCCTCCTACTCGGGCCAGAGCGCCAGGAAGGACCGCAGTACATGCGGGCGCACAGGGGGCTCGCGATCGCGCGGGAGTTCGCACTGCCGTGGTCAGAGCTTTCAGGTGACGAGTGGCACTTCTTGGACGAGTCGACCCGCGCGCTGTTTGACAAGCTAGAGGCGATCGGTCAGCCGCTCGAATGCCTGGTCCGCAGATTCGGCACCGGCGTACAGAGCGGGGCCGACCGTGTGTTGGCAATGAAACCGTCTACTGCAGAGGCCAAGGGCCTCGAGTCCGATGTTCTGCGGCCCGTTCTGCGGGGTCGTGACGTCAGGCGATACCACGTCTCGAGCAACCCGAAGCTGCTGGTATTCCCGTACCAGGTTAAGCAAGGCGAGTTCGTGATTATGACAGAGGACCAGTTGAAGCGGTACCCCAACGCC
>CAZDNN010000743.1:0-2814 GCA_964506385.1 uncultured Planctomycetota bacterium | reverse complement strand
TCCCACGTCCGGGCCTGCGTCGAGCACCTCCGCGGCCTCGGCCTCGTGCCCTGATTTCCGCTCATCTCTGTTGATCGCCCTGCCGGGGACCGGCGCCGACACGCCAGGCCCGACGCCCGGCGTGCGCCGTCAGGGTGCGACGACGGTGAAGCGGACGGTCAGCGCCTTGCCCCTTGCCCCGCCGCGGGAGTAGGGGGTGGCGGTGAGGGTGTGGCGGCCGGGGGAGGGGGTCCAGGAGCTGTAGCGGCCGCCCTGGTCGCCGGCGAGGGCGTAGGGGGCCGTGCCCTCGGTGCGGACGGTCTTTCCGTCGAGCTTGAAGCGGACGCTGCCGACATTGGCGGGACGCGTGTCGGCGCGGACGTTGAGGTTGCGGGTCGGGAGCTTCGAGAGGTCGAGGGTCACGCCGTCCTTGAGCGGGCCGATGGGCTGGTTGGTGTCGGCGTTGATGAGGGTGAAGCCGACGACGTCGCCCTTCCCGCCCCCGGGAGCTGGCTGGTCCGGCGGAGCGGTCGTCAGGGCTGGGAGGTCGTTGGGATCGATCGTGACGCCGTCGGGCAGCTTGACGAGCACGGCCCAGTCTTTGCCCGGGTCGCTGGGCGGGCCGCCGAGAGAGACGGTGCCAGGCCCCTTCACAGTCGCGAGGGAGCCCTTCTGGAGCGTGCCGCCCTTGCGGGGGTTGTACCAACGCACGCCGTACTGAGCGGTGACCTTGCCGACGTTGAGCTTCGCCGTGCCGCCTCGGGGCAGGTAGAGGAGATAGAGGTAGCCGGGCTTGGCGAAGCACCAGGCGCGGTGGTCCACGAGGCCATCGGCAGGTACCATTTCGGTGACGGGCAGCCGGCGGAAGAGGTCCAGGGCGAAGCGGGTCTGATCCCACATGCGGTCACGGGAGCGCCAGTCCTCGCAGTTGAGGTCGTTGTGGGCGTAGCGGTAGCCCATGTACCACTCGCAGCCGGCGCCGCCGGCCGTGAGGTTGCCCCAGAGGTGGCGGGTGCGGACCTCGTCGTGGGCGGGGTCGTCGGCATCGGGCTTGACGCCGGTGTTGGCGGGACCGATTTCGTCGAGGCAGACAATCCACTTGCGGCCCGCGGCGACCGAGCGGGCGACCCAGCGGAGGGTCTGGCGGTGGGTGTCGTTGGTCTGGAGCGAGGGGCCCTCGAAGTGCTCGTAGCCGAGGAGCGGCTCGTAGATCCGGTCGTAGCGGCCGGGGAAGGTGTGGCAGACGACGGGGTGGTCGTAGGGGTCGAGGGCGTGGATGTATCGGGCGAATGCCTTCCGCTGGGCGTCGGTGTTGGTGTTCTCCTCGCCGAGGTTCCAGGTGATGGCGAGGTGGTGGGCGAAGCGTGCGACGAGCTCGCGGTAGTAGAGCTTGCGCTCGATGCCGAGTTCGCCGCGGTCCAGGAGCTGGTCGTTCTCGGTCTCCTGGGTGATCAGGTGGAGCATGAGGCCGAGGCGGTCCATGTGGGAGAAGACGATCTCCCACTGGTCGAGCTTCGAGCAGTCGAAGCGGAAGCGCTCGTCGTGGCTCGTCCACGGCCACACGTCCTTGCCGTCGCCGGTGACGTTCATCGTGAGCATGTAGACGGAGTTCATGCCCTTCGACGCGAGGTAGTTGAGTGCGCCGATGATGTTGCGGCCCTTGCCGTCGCGCCAGGTGGGGTCGCCGGGCCGCCAGTCGCGGCGGTGGGGCTCGTAGCGATGGAGCTTGCTGGCCTCGGCCTCGCCCCGCCGCCGGCCGCCGGCCTTGCCGTGGCGGTAGGTGCCGTCGAACTCGACGTAGCCGAGGAAGTTCTCCGGGCTGTCGGCGCCGCCCTTGATGAACCACTCGCCGGTCTCGGCGAACTGGAGGTAGTGCTGGCCGACGTAGCGGAGCATGCCCTTGGCGCGATGGTCGCGTCCCGTCTTGTCGGAGGGGCCGATGCGGAAGGAGCCGCTCGCGCCGTCGAAGGCCGCCGGCTTGCCGGCATCGGTGTCGAGGCTGGCGGCGACGTCCTTGCCCGTGCGGAAGGAGGCGACGTAGCTCCACTCGCCCTCCTCGTCGGGTGCGAGATGCGCGCGCCACGTGTTGCCCTTCGCGGCGCCCGACTGCCCGGCCTTGCCGTCGGCGGCGAAGTAGCCGGGCACGACCACCTTGCGGTCAGCCTTCGTGAAGGTGACGGTCAGCCGATGGTCGCGGAAGGGATTCGGCTCGGCGTCCTCGGCGGTCGCCGGCCCGTCGAAGGAGACCGTGACGCGATGCCACTTCTTCAGCTCGCCCGATACCGTGCCCTCGGCGGCCGTGACGCTGGCGCGGGCGCAGAGCAGACAGAGGACGATGAGGATGGCTGCACGCTTCATGGTGCACACGGCTCCTTCCAGCAAGGGCTCGGCGGTCCGCAGGCGGCGCTGCGGCGGGCGCCATCATAGCATGGCGGGCGGGGTTTGGGGAGGGGGCTTCATCGGTTATGGAAGCGGCTGGCGGTGTCGCCGAGGTCGGCCGCATCGAGCGCGCCGCTGTCGTCGGCGTCGCAGGGCCAGGAGAAGCCGCCGCGGAGGATGGCGGCCTTGATGAGGGCGTAGTCGAGGGCGCTGACGAAGCCGCTGCGGTTCACGTCGCAATCTCCGTTCGTCGAGCAGGTGCCCACGGGCACGAGGGCGGATGTCTGCCAGGCGGCATTCCTGGCCTGGGCGTGGAAGTCGTATTGCTGGCCAGGGGAGAGGCCGCGCAGCCGCGTGTCCTGCCACTCGCCGGCGGTGTGCCAGTCGGGGTCCGGCCCACCGGGGACCGCTTCGCTGCCTGTCAGTTGCAGCCAGCCGTCGCCCGGGCCGGGGCCG
>CAZDNN010000742.1:0-2836 GCA_964506385.1 uncultured Planctomycetota bacterium | reverse complement strand
CGGAAGGCCGCGTGTGCGTCCTTGCCCGCGACGAGATCGAGCGCACTGGGCACGACGCCCTGTGCACGGGCCCGACAGGTCGAATCGCTCGCTTCCCCTTGCGGCAGCGTCGCTTACCGCATCGACGGCAAAGCCTGGTGAGAAATCTGGAGTAGGATCGGTGGAGGCGATCCTGCCTCTTCGGGAGCCGTTTGCCGATGGACGCACTGGACCGTGAAGCGCGCATCCGCCGCGTGACGTGGGTCGGGCTGGGCACGAACCTCGGCCTGGCCGCGCTGAAACTGGCCGCCGGCATCTTCGGCCACAGCCGCGCCGTTGTGGCCGACGCGGTGCACAGCATCAGCGACTGCGGCACCGATGTGGCCATCCTCGTCGGCACGCGCCTCTGGTCGCAGCCCCGCGACCACGACCATCCCTACGGCCACGCGCGGATCGAGGCCCTGATCACGGTGGGCCTCGGCATCGTGCTGGCCGCGGTGGGCATCGGCATCGGCTGGAACGCCGTCGCCACCATCCCCGAGAAGCACGCCCAGCCCCCCGGCGTCGTGGCGCTGCTGGCCGCGGCGCTGTCCATCGTCGTCAAGGAGACGCTCTACCGCTGGACGATCCGCGTGGGGCGCGCGGTCCACTCGTCCGCGGTGGTGGCCAACGCCTGGCACCACCGCTCCGACGCCCTGAGCTCGGTGCCCGTCATGCTCGGCGTCGGTGGCGCGATGCTCCTCCCTGCGTGGGGCTTCCTCGACCATATCGGCGCCATCGCCGTGTGCGTGCTGATCCTCCAGGCGGCTGGGAGGATCGTGCGGCCCGCCGCAAGCCAACTCATCGACAAGGGGCTGCCAGCCGAGGACTGCGAGGTCCTCCTGGACGCCATTCGGAAGGTCAACGGTGTCCAGGAGGCCCACGATCTGCGCACCCGGCGCATGGGGCCGGGCGTGGCCCTCGACGTCCACGTAGAGGTCGATCCCGACATCACGGTCACCGAGGGACACGACATCGCCCGCGCCGTCCGCGACCGCATGTTCGACCTGTTCCCCGACATCATCGACGTCGTCGTCCACGTCGATCCCCACGGCCGCGTTCTCGAAGCCAGCGCAGGGAGCAGCCGTCCCGCGCGTTGAAAGGACGAGCGGCTGGATGGTTGGGGCTACAGCAAGGAGAAGACCCCCCGTGAGCAAGAACAAGCTGCATCTGGTCGTTAACGTCCTGGCATACCTCGTGATGGTCTGCCTGGCGGCCACGGGGCTGCTCATCCTCTACCGCCTGCCCCATGGCAGCCCGCGCGATGGCCTGCGGATGCTCGGAATGGATCGCCACGGGTGGGGCAACGTCCACTGGTACCTCGCCATCACCCTCCTCGTGCTGATGGTCCTTCACGTGATGCTCCACTGGAAGTGGGTGACCAACACCCTCGGCTCCCTGTTCCGCCGGGCTCAAGCTGGCGCAGGCGCGGGCGGGAGCGCGGTGCTGCTCGCGCTGGCGCTCGTCACAGCAGCGGTGGTGGCGGCGCCGTGGCTCATCGCGGTCGAGCGCGGCGAGCGCGAGGGCGGAAAGGGCCGCGGAGCCGCCGAGACGGCTGTGGGCACGCCCACCGGCGTCCCCGCCGCAAATGGCCGCGGTCGCGGCGACCGCCAGGAGAAGGGCAAGAGCGGCGAGGCCGAGTCCCACAAGGGCCATGGCCACGGCGCCAGCGGCGGCCACGCCATTCGGGGCCGCGACACCCTCGCAGATGCGGCCAGGGAGGCGGGCGTGCCCACAGCGCGCCTGATCGCCGAGCTCAAGCTGCCGGCCGGCACCGACCCCTTCGAGCGCCTCGGCCGCCTGAGCCAGGCCCACGGCTTCGAGATCGAGGACGTCCGCGACGCCGTCGAGCGGCTCAAGGCCCCAGCCAAACCGGCGCTGACCACACCGCCGCCGCCCGCCGCCAACTGACCGGCGCTCCAACAGCTCAGGAGGTGCTCGTGGCTACACAGGTGACCGTTCTCGTCAACGACTCGACTGACCGCACGGGTCTGGAGACAGAACACGGGCTGGCGCTGTGGATCGAGCACGACGGGCGCCGCATCCTGTTCGACACGGGCACCTCGGGGCAGGTGCTCCTGCGGAACGCCGCGGCCCTCGGCGTGAAGCTCGATGAGGCCGAGGCCCTGTGCCTCAGCCACGGCCACTACGACCACACCGGCGGCCTCGGAGCAGTCCTCGGCCTGCTTCGGGGCGCCACGCTCTACGCCCACCCCGCGCTCTTCACGCCGAAGTACGCCAGACGCTCCAGCGGCTGGCAGAGCATCGGTATCCGCCTGTCGCGCGAGGACGTCGAGGCAGCGGGCCTCCACGTGAGCCTGAGCGCCGGGCCACGGGAGGTCGTGCCGGGTGCGACCCTCCTGGGCGAGGTCGAGCGCGACCCCGGCTACGTGCCGAGCACGCCCCACCTGTTCATCGAGGACGAGCAGGGCCGGCGGGTTGATCCGTTCCCCGACGACCAGGCACTGGCGCTCGACGTCGGCGACGGTCTGATCGTCGTCTCGGGCTGCGCGCACGCCGGCATCATCAACCACTGCCGTGCCGCCCAGCGCCTCCATCCAGGCAAGCCACTCCGCGCCGTCCTCGGCGGCTTCCACCTCGTCGGCGCCTCGCCCGTCCTCCTCGAGGCCACGCTCAACGCCTTCCGCGACCTCGCGCCCCAGGCCATCCACCCCTGCCACTGCACCGGCCAGCAGGCCACCGACGCGCTAGTCCGCGCCTTCCCCGACACCTGCCACCCCATCGCGGCGGGCGCCTCGCTCGCCTGGTGAGACGTCGGTGTCGGCGAGCTTGGCTGTGGCGCTGGTTTCCGCATTTG
>CAZDNN010000741.1:0-2844 GCA_964506385.1 uncultured Planctomycetota bacterium | reverse complement strand
TCTGCTCGAGCGTGCGCGGGGCTTCCTCGACGAGCCGGGCATCAGCGTCGTGCGCGATGCGGCGGCGGTCTGCTCGGTCGCGCATCCGCACGCGCTGCACGACCCGACCGAGGGCGGCCTGGCGACGGGCCTCCACGAGCTGGCCGATGCTGCGGGGGTGGGTGTCGAGGTGGATGCAGAGGCGATCGATGTCCTGCCCGAGACCCACGCGTTGTGCAGCCATTACCGGTTGCAGCCGCTCGGCCTGATCGCCTCGGGCGCCCTGCTTGCGGTCACGGCCCCGGCCGACACGGCCGCGGCCCTCGACGCTCTTGCCGCCGCGGGCATCCGTGCCGCGCGCATCGGGCGCATCGTTCCTCGGGACGAAGGCGTCACCATCCGCTGGCCCGGCGGGCGGCATCCCCTCCCGCGCTTCGACTCCGACGAGGTCGCCAAGCTCTTCGCCTAGCGCGGCTCGGCGGGAGCCTCGCCCTCCCATTATGCGTCGCTCGTCACGCGCCTAGTCGTTCGGCACCATCTCGATGGCCCCGTGGGCGCAGCGGACGGTGCATAGGCCGCAGCCGTCGCACTTCTCGGCGTCGATGACGAAGCAGTCACCCCGCCGCTCGATGGCGCCGTAGATGCAGACCCTCTCGCAGACCCCACAGCCCACGCCGCAGCCGCAGGCGAGGCATCGCTGGGCCTCTCTGCGCGCGGTCTCCTCGTCGAGCGGGCCCTCGACCTCGCCGAAGTCGCCGACCCGCTCGGCCGGCTGGCGCTCGGGGAGGACGGCCCGCGGCTCGTCGGGCTGCTCGATGTGGCGGGCGAGCACCTGGCGGGCCTCGACGGGCATGGGCTGGCACTCGGGCTGGGGCGGCTCGAGCGGCTCGCCGGCGAGGTAGCGGCCGATGGCCGCCGCCGCGCGCCGTCCGTCGGCGATGGCCTCGACGACCGAGCCCGGCCGCCCGGCCGCGTCGCCCGCGGCGAAGATCCCGGCGGCGCTCGTCGCGCACGTCTGCTCGTCGGCCACGGCCGTCCCGTTCTCCAAGGTCTCGACGCCCGACGCCTCCATCACCTCGCCGTCGGGGTGCTGGCCGACGGCGCACAGCACCATCTGGCAGTCGAGGGTGAACTCTGCGCCCGCCACCCCGCAGCTCGGGCGGCGGCCCTTGACTGCCTTCGGCTCCAGGAAGCCGGCCGTGCAGCGCAGCCCGGCCACCCTTCCCTCCCGCACCGTCACGGCCAGGGGGAGGGCGAGGTAGAGGATCCGCACGCCCTCGGCCTCGGCGTCGGCGATCTCCCGCTCGTGCGCCGGCATCTCCGCGCGGGTCCGGCGGTAGACCAGGTAGACCTCCTCCGCACCCAGCCGCCGGGCGCAGCGGGCCGTGTCGAGCGCCGAGTTCCCGCCGCCCACGATCGCCACCTGCCTGGGCACGGCCACCTGGTCGCCGCTGTGGAGCCGCCGCAGGAAGTCCAGCGCGTCCATCACCCCATCCGTCTCCGCGCCGGGCACCCCGAGGGAGCCTGCCTTGTGGGAGCCGATGGCGAGGAGGACGGCGTCGTAGCCCTCGCCGCGGAGGCCCTGGACGGTGACGTCGCGGCCGAGGGCCTTGCCCGTCTGGATCTCGACGCCGAGCCGCTCGATGGCGGCGATCTCCTCATCCAGCAGCTCGCGCGGCAGGCGATAGGCGGGGATGCCGTAGCGGAGCAGGCCGCCGGGCTTGTCGAGCGCCTCGAACACCGTGACGGCGTGGCCCGCCAGCGCCAGGTCGTGGGCGGCCGTGAGGCCGGCCGGACCGCTGCCGACGACGGCGACCCGCTTGCCCGTGGCGGGCGCCTTAGCCACCTCCTGCTCGAGCAGAGGCATGTGCTCGCGCCCCCACGCATCGACGAACCGCTTGATGGCGCGGATGGCGACGGGCCCGCCGAGGGCCGAGCGCGTGCAGGCATCCTCGCAGGGCGCATAGCACACCCTGCCGCAGATGCTCTGAAAGGGGTTGCTCGCCCGCACGATCGCGACGGCTTCCGCGAAGTTGCCGTCGGCCACGAGCCGCACGTAGCTCTGCGCGGACACGCCGATGGGGCAGGCGGCCTTGCAGGGGGCGAGCATCTCGTAGCGCCTGGCGGCGTGGAACCGCTTGCGGCGGTCGATGTCGTGGGTGCCGAGGATCTGGGGATTGACCTTGCCTCGGAAGTCGTCGATGCGCTCGTAGCCGTGCTCGCTCATCCAGCGCTCGAGGCCGTCGCGCAGCTCGCGGACGATCCCATAGCCGTTCATCACCACCGCCGAGCAGGTCTGGACCGCGTTGGCACCGACGAGCAGGAACTTGACGACGTCCTCGCCGCTGGTCACGCCGCCGGAGGCCGCGATGTCGATGCCCAGGTGGGGGCGGATCTGGCTGATCCAGCGGAGGGGGTACTGGATGGCCCACGGGCCGCCGTGGCCGGCGTAGCCGCCGTGCATGATGGGCCGTTCCTCCTGGACGTCGATCTCCAGGGCGGTCATGCGGTTGAAGATCGTGACGCCGTCGGCGCCGAGCTCCTCGCAGCGGGTGGCCACGCCCATGGGCGAGGTGAGCATCGGGCTGAGCTTGGCCACGATGGGGATCGAGACCGCCGCGCGGACGACGCGGACGATGTTGAAGATCGTCTCCTCGACGTCGCCGCCACGGAAGGTCACCGAGCCGTGGGGGCACGAGGTGTTCAGCTCGATTGCGTCGGCGCCCGCCGACTCCATCTCCTGGGCCGCGCGGGCCCAGCCCTCGTCGTCCAGGCAGTTGATGCTCGGGAGGATCTTGATCGAGAGCTTCGCCTTGGCGTCGGCCACCTCCTGGGCGTAGCGCCCGAGGTCCCACTCGCTGGCCT
>CAZDNN010000740.1:0-2847 GCA_964506385.1 uncultured Planctomycetota bacterium | reverse complement strand
GCCGAAGCGGCTACGTCGCCTCGCGAAGGCGGATCGATCCCGTAAGGCTTGCTCTCGGCGGGCCGGGCTAAAGGACGTCCTCATCGGGCTTGGGTCGGGCGTACTTGAAGAGCATGAGCTCGTTGGCCGACGTGCCGATGAAGACGTAGCCGCCGTCGGGTGAGAGGGCCATGACCCGGATGACGCCGGGCACGCTCGGGGTCCGGCCGACGACATCGCCGGTGCTGTCGATGAGGATCACCCTGCCGGAGAGCTCGGCGCCTGCGACCAGGTTGCCGTCCAGCGCGCTGGCCACGTGGCGGAAGCCGACGGGGGAGCGCTGGCGCCAGATGACCTTGCCTTTCTCATCGTAGCTGGTCAGCGTGCCGTCGAGGCAGGCAGCGAGGACTCCAGGCGTCTGGCCGCGGAAGCACACGGAGGTGACGTAGCCCTCGGCGGCGGCTCGCGAGACAATCTGGCCCTGCTTGTCGAGCACGGCGATGGTGCCGTCACGGGTGCCGACGGCGAAGAGGGGCTCCTCGGTCAGGCTCACGGCGAGGGTGATGACCCGGGGAAGCTCCTTGACGGCCCACACCTGCTGGCCCTGGATGTCGAAGGCCGCGAGCTCCCGTTCGCCGGCGACCACGACCAGGTCGGTCTTGGGGGTGATGGCGATGGCGTTGATGGTGCCGAAGCGGGACTGGAAGCCTTCGGTCGCCTCGTCGGCATCGGCATCGCCGATGGCGAACACCTGGCGGCCCTCCATCTCGAAGGCTCGCACCAGGCCGCGGCGGGTGCCCGCCACGGTGAGGTCGCCGCGCAGCGACATGGCCAGCGCGGTGTGGTCGGCGCGAAGGGATGTCTCCTCGAGGGGCACGGCCCACTGGAGATGGCCTCGCGCCGTCAGGAATCCAATCTCGGGGAACGAGCCGTACGCGGTCCACGACCCATCGAAGTTGGTGGCTACGGCGCGGCAGCGGCTGGTGCACCAGTGATGCCACACGGCCTTGCCGATCACGTCGTAGGCGGCCGCCTGGCCGTGGAGCAGGGCGACGGCAACGGCGTCACCGTTCGGCGGCAGGACGGCATCGACGGGGTTGTCGAGCACCGGCTTGCGCCACACGGTGCGCAGTTCCTTGATCGTGGGCTTGATGCGGTCGTCGGGGACGGGCCACTCGCCCGCCAGCGGGGACCACGAGGTCCGCACGGGCTGCGCGGCCGCGGCGGCGAGGAGCGCGGCGATGGCGCGATCCACGCCCGCTGCATCGGCTGCGACCGCAGCGACCGTCTCCACCCCCGGCTCGAAGGCCGAGACCTGCCAGCACAGCAGGGCGCCGCCAGGGCCGGGATGGTCGGGCGAGACGGACCGCGGCAGCAGGCCGTAGTGGTGGACGGCCTGGAGGAGAGGGTGCGTGGCGAGGTCGCCGAGGAGGATGGCTGGCTGACGGATGTCGGGCATGGCCTTGTTGTCGGGCGCGGCGCTCAGGTAGACGGGGGCCGTCTTGGCATCGAGCGCGCGCGGCTTCGCGACGTCGGCCGCCAGCTTGATCTCACAGGCGCGGCCGGGGCGGCCGAGCGCCTGGGCCAGCGCCTCGGCCTTCTTGGCCTCCTCGGGCGTGCCGACGACGATCAGAAGCGGCTGGTCGGAGGCGAGGAGCGCGGCGATGCGGGCGCCGTCGAACGCCGCGACGGGGCCCCGGCGCCACATCCAGGTGATGGCCCTGGGCGGCTCGACTTCGATGACCGCCTTGGCCGTCTCGCCGCTGAACATCTCGCGGACCTCGACCGTCCAGTTCCCCGCCTTGGCGAGTGCGGGGACGGGGATGGTGTCCTCGTAGCCCTGGGGGGTGTGGACACGGTAGAGGCGGTGGAGAACGTTGTCCTCGCCGTCTCGGATGACGATCTCGAGGGGGATGGCGGCGTTGGTGGGGATGCGGAGGTACCTGCGCTTCTTACGCTCCTTGACACCGGCGCTGTGCACGTTCGCCTTGATGTGGATGGCGCCGTCGCGCAGTTCCGCCTCGGCCATGTACACGCCGCGGATGGGCTGCGGCAGGAGCGCGATGCACTTCATCCCGCCGGCGGGGAGTGTAAGGTCGATGACGGGGTAGCCGTCAATGTAGGGGAGGTGGATGCGCTTGTTCTTGGCGAGGACGTCGTAGGCCCAATAGCTGCCATTCTCGGGGGGCCGGAGGGTGACGCGGGTCTTCGAGGCGCGGAGCTCCCACTTCAGGCCGCGGAAGATGTCGGTGCGCTGCTCGTTGTTGACCACGAAGAGGTAGCGAGCCGCGCCGGCCCGCTGGTCGCAGATGACCACGGTCTTGTCACTGACCGTGTAGTCGCGCTCGATGAACTCCTTGAGCTTCTTGCGGAGGCGGGCGAGGTCGGGGTAGATGAGCTGGGCCTGGGCCACCTCGTCGCGGCGCTCGAGCGTGGTGTCCACATTCTCCTGTTCGCCCTTGCGCCAGAGCTCGTCGTGGTAGGCGTGGAGGTCGGCGAAGCGGATGGGCAGCTCCTGAGAGCCTTCGATAGTCACCTCGGTGTCGAGGCTCTTGAGGACCGGGGTGCCCGTCGCGGCGAGCTCTTCGAGCTTGGCCTTGACCTCGGGCCGGGCGGTCGTGAGGCTGATGACGAGGACGACCTTGCTGCGCTCGCCCTCGCCGGCAAGCAGCTCCTCTTCGCTGAGGAACGTGGGGGCGAAGTGGGCGAACATGCAGGCCTCGTAGGCCGTAATCAAGGTCCACGGGTAGCGTGTCGCTCGCGGGTCCTCGGCCGGATTCTTGCCGATGCGGGCGGCGTGTTCGGTGATCGAGTAGAGGATGGCGACGTCGTCGCGGGGCTTCTCGAGTGCGAGGAGCAGGTCGCCCA
>CAZDNN010000739.1:0-2849 GCA_964506385.1 uncultured Planctomycetota bacterium | reverse complement strand
ACCTGCCACGGCGTACGGGGATCGGCGTGGAATCGTGGCATCGCAACCGCCTATGGCGCCGGCCGGCTGAGTTGACTTCCACGAGCGGATCGGCTATGCTGCGGGGGAAGGCGTCTGGCAACAGGCGCCGTTGCGTTGAGCCGTCCGGAGAGCATCCGATATGACGGTAGACGAGTTCCTGTCGAAGGTCGCCGAGAGCCCCACCCTGGAGGTGGTGCATCGCGACCCGACGGTGATCATACTCCGGCGCCACGCGGATGGCCGCTCGCGGACGCTGCGCATCGGCCTGTGGGCCCTCAAGCGGGTGCGATGGGAGCAGCTCAGTGAGGCCTGGGGCCTCGCGCGGCACACGGAGCAGGCTCAGCCGCCCGACGCGGCGATGATGAGCCGCTCTGAGGCCCCGAACAACTCGTAGACGGCCTTCGCCGGCGCATAGGCCGCCTCCGCCTCGTCCTGCGGCACCCGCCGCATTGCGTGATCGACAGGCCCCGCGAGGACGAGCCGCCGGGGCGCCACGCACGCCGCCACCTGCGGCAGGTCACACACCCTCAGTATCCCCGACACCAGCCAGCTCGGATGCACCGCGTGGTACTCGTGCGCCGCCACCGAGCCGTAGCTCAGCAGGCCGCCGCTGCACACTGCCGTGCCCACCCGCTCGTCGAGCGCGGCAGCGAAGAGCGCCAGCACGCCGCCCATCCCTTGCCCCACGATGCTCACCTGCGTCTCGTCCACCTCGGGCCGCTCCGCGAGGACGGCCAGCGCCCGCAGCACGTCGTGGACACGGCGCCCCACGAGGCTATGGCCCAGCATCCCGTACTGATTGGCGTGGTAGCCGTCCACCCCCGTCAGCGGATGGGTCGCACTGATGCTGTCCGCCGACGCCGTCTCCCCCACGCCGCGGACGTCGATGGCCAGCACCACGTTGCCCTCGCCCGCGAGCATCTGCACGGTGCCCCGCGGGTCCGCCTCCGCCTCCTTGCCCGCCTCGTGCACGTAGAGGATCCCCGGCCACCGCCCCTGCGGGCCAGGCACGAAGAGCAGGCCGGGGACCGTGATGCCTCGCTCGCTCTGGAAGCATATCCGCTCGATCCCGCAGGACCCCCGGAAGAACGCCCCGTGCTGGTCGAGCGGCGGCGCCCCCGAGCTGGCCGGGCAGTGGAGCAGCTCGCGCAGCTCCCCGCGCAGCTCGTCCTGCCACAGCTCAGCCTCGCCGCGGTCGCCGAAGTCCGGCATCGCCGGCGGCAGCGTCAGGGCCTCGTCGCGGGTGAAGCAGAAGACGGTGCGGCTCCCCAGGTTCCCCGCCAGGCCGCCGGGGCAGCACCATAGCTCCTGCACAGGCTCCGGCGCCGCGGTGACGGCCTCCGGCTTCGCCCCCGCCCTGCCCAGCCAGTGGCGGAACCACTCGCAGGCGGCGTCGATCAGCGGCGGGCACAGCCCGTGCTCGCCCTCTACCTCAACCAGGTCCACGCAATCGGCGGCCCCGAGCAGGCCGTACACGCGGCGCGCCTCCTGGAAGGTCCGGCGGGTCCCCTCGATTGGGAAGAAGTCCCGCGTGACGGCGCCGATCCGCAGGGCGCGCGGTGCGCCGGCGATCAGCAGATCGGCGTGGTCGATGCCCCGCTCGATCGCCCCGTCCTGCACCTGCTCGGCGTCGGCCAGCATCCCCGTGTTGAGCCACGCCTCGCGCGAGGTGATATAGCACATGGGCATGGCGGCGCGGATCCGCTCGTCGAGTGCGAAGAGGTAGGTTGTGATGGTCCCACCACCCGAGGAGCCGGCGCAGCCGATCCGCTCGACGTCCACCTCGTCCCGCCCGCACAGCACATCGACGGCGCGAATCGCGTCCCACAGGCGCCAGGCCGCAAGGCTGCGCCCCACCAGCAGCGCCTGGGCACCGGCGTAGTCGTGCTCGGGCGTGCAGACGCCGATGCGGGACTCGCGGCGCACCCGGTCCCAGTACTGGCACCGCTCGCCCTGGCCGATCGGGTCGTAGACCAGGACGGCGAAGCCGTTGCGGACGAGTGCCTGTGCGAGGGCCTGATAGGGCTCGTGGGCCTTGCCATCCGCCGCATGGCCGCAAGGGACGACCACGGCAGGCGCGGTGTCGGTCCGCTCGGGCAGGTAGAGATTGGCCGTTACGTAGAAGAGCGGGCGGCTCTCGAAAACGATCTTCTGGATTCGGTAGCCATGGCGTTCGAGGCTGCCCATCGAGCGCACGTTCAGCGGCGTCCGCTCCGGCAGGCCGCCGATCAGCTCGGTGAACCCCTCCCGCACGGCGCGCTGGTGCGCTTCGACATCCTCGAGGCTGGCGAGGCGGTGCCGGCGCCCGTCGGCCCGCTCGAAGAGCGGCTCCGCCAGGGCGATTATATGGTCGAAGACCATCGGAGAGAGATCCTGGTCGGGCAGGACGATGAGGGGCTCGGACATGATGTGCCGCTCCTGGTGGTACCGTACGAGTGCAGCGGCCCATTATCCCCGTCGAGACAAGCGGGTCAAGGCCCGGCGCAGCGCCGCGCCGCGCTCCCCAGGCTCCGGGGGCAGGCTCCGGACCATCGAGTATGGCCCCTGATAGCGGCAGACCGCCTTATGTCTTCAATCGTCCTCGTCCTCGGATTCTGTTCCCTCGTTCCCAAGCTCCGGCTTGGTGCGCGTTTAGCGTTCGGTGCCCTTCCCGTCCAGCCAGGACCCACGGCGCAGGCCCGCCCGGAGGCTTCCGCGCCTCCGGGAGGGTACGAGGGCGAAGCGACGCCCAGTACCGCTCGCGCCTCTGTCGAAGGCTCAGTGACGTCCCCTACCCTCCCGGAGGTGTGCAACCTCCGGGAGGGCAGAGGCGGGTCGCCTGCTCTGAG
>CAZDNN010000738.1:0-2850 GCA_964506385.1 uncultured Planctomycetota bacterium | reverse complement strand
GATGCCTGGGGCCTGCCGATCATCTACAACCGCAAGCCGTTCACTCCGGGGGGCAACACCTTCTCCGACGACAGGGAGCCGCTCCATAACCCGACCCGGTACGACCTGTTCTCCTGCGGCCCCCTGGCCAGCCGGATCAACGCTCTCGGCGGAAAGCTGCCGAACATCAATGCCTTCGACGAGGCGGCCACACAAGAAAAGACCGGTGGATCGGGCATCTACCTCTACAAGTACGAGCAGGTCACCGTAGGCCGCCGCAGCAACGAGTACATCGGCAACTGGTAATCCGAGAGGACGGGTGCCATGCGCACGTTCGAGAGCACAACCCGGCCGAGGTCGCGGCGAGGGCTGAGGAAAACATGGGGCTGGACATGTTTCCTCCCTTCGCACGGGCGGTTCCGCGCTCCGGCGCGCAGGACGCCTCGGGCCTGCTCCCCATCGTCGCAGACCCAATCATGGATTGGGTCTGGTATGCCCCGCCCCACGTTTTCCTCTGGCGGCGCCAGCCTCAGGGGAAGCCGGCCGCGGCGCTGCGACCGCGGCTTCACCATGGCCGAGATGCTCGTCGTCATGGCCATTATTACCATCCTCGCCGCCAGCCTCGCCGTCGTCATCCCCAAGCTCCGCACCCAGGCCATGGTCAAGCGGGCCAAGGCCGACATCCTCGGCATCAGCCACGCCCTCGAGCTCTACCAGCAGGACTTCAGCGGCACCTTCCCCTCCGCCATCTTCAACAACTCGTCGGACCCCCACGCCGACGAGGTGCTCTACAAGGCCCTCACCGACCGCAACTACAACGGCGACAACGTCGGGTGGGCCAGCGCGAACGACGAGTGGGGCTTCATCACCAACGCCTCGCGCGCCGCCAAGCGCCTCCTCGACCCGTGGGGCCTCCCCTACTTCTACATCGCCCACACCGACTACATCCACGGCGTCCGCATCGAGGACGGTGTCGAGAGCATGGCGCCCTTCGGCGCCAACGAGCCCAACGTTTTCGGCGCCACACCCAAGCCCGGCGACCACTCGGGTCCCCAGCATGAGGACCCGCCCTCTCCGCCGCCGCCCGCCAGCGAGTTCTACAACCCCCGCAGCTACCAGATCCACTCCAAAGGCCCCGACCAGTTGACCGACGTTGACGACAACGAGGAAGAGTACATCGATGCCTGCGACCGCGGTACCGATGACGACGACATCAACAACTACGAGCAGTAGCCCGCGCAGGGAGACCGCCATGCGCCCCATCGTCCCCATCTCAGCCGCCCGGTGCCGGAGTGGACGCCGCGCGTTCACCCTGATCGAGCTGCTCGTCACCATCGGGATCATGATCTTCGTCCTCGGGGTCACCGTCGTCGGCTATCAGTCCATGTTCCGCAACGTCGGCGTCGCGGACGCCGCGAGCAAGCTCCGCGCCGCCCTCGACGCCAGCCGCATCCAGGCCATCCAGCAGCGCAGGCCCATCCGATTCGAGGCCCAGCTCGTCCCAGGCACCACCGTCCACCAGTGGCGGGTCATCAGCGACGGCGCGGACCCGAACGCGAACCCTACGCGGCTGCCCGAATTCGTCGCCGTCGCGACCAATCTGGGCCAGAGCAGCACTGGTACGGACGGGCGTGCCGGCGACTACCGCGGCGCCGTTGCCACCGACGAGGCGGACGAGAAGTCCGGCACCATCATCCAGCAGATCGCCGTGACCTTCGGCCCCGACGGCTCCGTCAAGCGCTGGCGGCTCGGCGGCGTGTGGAACCAGGGAACGGAGACGTACCCCCAGGTGGACGCCAGCGGCAGCACCCCGCCGACCACCCTGTTCGCCATCCGTCTGACCAACATGCGCGACACCCAGGAGGGGCAGCCCCTCCAGCAGTGGGTCGTCGTCATCCCGCTCACCGGGGCGCTCCGGGCCTACGATGCCGAAGGCCAGGCCTACTGATTCGAGGACCCGCGATGCAGCCGACTCTGCTGAACCGAGGCGACCGACGGCGTTGCGAGGGCGTGACCCTCGTCGAGGTGGTCATCGCCATCTTCATCCTCACCGTCGGCGTCCTCGGCATCATCTCGCTCTTTCCCACGGGCTACAAGCTCGGCCAGCGGGCCTTCGACCGCAGCGTCGGCGCCCTCGCCGCGCGCGACGCCCTCCCACGAATCACGGCCGAGCTGCGCCGCTCCGGCGGCAGCCTCTCCTACCCCAGCTCCACTCAGACCCTCACCAACAACGTCCACGAGCGCGACCGCGTCGGCACCATCTCGCAGGTCGTCAGCGCCATCAGCCTCCGGTGCAAGACCCGCGGCGGCGATTACAACCCCTCCTACACCGGCCTCACCGGCGGCTACTACCTCGTCATGACCTCGGGCTCCGCCGTCGGCAAGCTCTATCGCATCACCGGCGCATCCGGCAACCAGTTGACCTTCTCCAACGCCAAGTTCCGCACCGCCAACGCCAACGAGGGCGACCCCATCCGAGTCGGCGACCACTACGCCATCATCGGAAGCAAGTCGCCCGCCAACAGCAAGTGCTTCCCGACGGCGTTCCTGACCACCGGCGCCAACAACCGCACGTGGGAATGCGCGACCCACGGCATCAGGGAGCCGCGCTACCGCCAGCCCGGCAATCCGTCCTGGGAGTACAGCTACGGCTGCATCCTCAGCGCGCCGTCCAAGGAAATGGCGAAGCTCTACCGCGTGGACGTCTTCGTTTTCCGCGCCTTCGACCCGGGCCTGGTCGTGGACAAGCAGCGGCCGGCGGGCCACTACGTGACCTACATCGCACAGCTCGACGACTACGACAGCCCCTAGGCCGCGCAGAGAATCGAGGCTACCGATGAACGTATGCATGGCTTCTCTGAGCAATCGGCA
>CAZDNN010000737.1:0-2851 GCA_964506385.1 uncultured Planctomycetota bacterium | reverse complement strand
CGAGGCGACGTAGCCGCTTCGGCGGAGTCGGCCCGCAAAGCCGCTCGATCCCATATGGTGTGCCCAGTGCGAGTTCTCCTCGGCCCACCATGCGCGCATGTTGCGCTGAAAGACTCTACCGCAAGCCGCCGCCGCAAGCCACAGTCCCTTGACTCCCCGGTAGCCGCGCAGTAGAATCCGCAGTAAGGAGGAGAGGCGAGCGCTATGGCTTCGCTCAAGTGTCCTCACTGCCAGCGCATCCTCAAGGTCGGCGAGAGCGCTGCTGGCAAGCAGATCACCTGCCCAGCATGCAAGCAGAAGTTCCGCGCGCCCCGCCCTCCGGGCGCGGCCAAGGCGCCCCCGCCGCCCCCGAGCGGCGGCGGGAAGCCGTGGCACCTCCACGTGGACGGCCGGACTACCGGCCCCTACACCGCCGATGCTGTCCGCGAGCAGCTCAAGGCAGGGAAGATCAGCCGCGACACCCTCGCCTGGCGCGAAGGGTTGGACGACTGGAAGCCGCTGCGGGACATTGATGAGTTGCGCAAGGGCGCCCGTGCGCACCACCCGGGCGCCAGGCCCGGCGAGGAGGGCGAGCACGAGCGGCGGCGGCGCTTCGTCCCCGGCAAGAGCAAGCGCGACGCCATCATGGGCGCCTGGATCGCCGTCGGCCTCGCTGTCGTGCTCATCGTCGTCATCCTCGTCGTCACCAACCGCGAGAACCCCAACGCGGTGACCGACCCCTACGAGTACCGCCTCCGCAACCTGCGCTCGGCGACCCCCGTGGGGCCGGCGCCCGTCTCCTCGACGGTAATCCCCGCCCCAGCCGCAGCAACTGCCGCCCCAGCAAAGAAGCCGCCGAAGATCATCCGCAAGCCCAAGCCCAAGCTCTCCAACGAGGAGCTTCTGACGAAGGCCGTCAAGGAGATCGACGCGCAGTTCGCCAAGTGCTTCGCCAACCCCGGCAAGGCCGACTACAAGCAGCTCCTGGTCCTCCAGAAGAAGTGCACCCAGTACGCCAACGACCTGAAGGCCCGCGACTTCGGCGCCTACGAGCGCGACGTCGAGCGCTACGTCCACATCCTCGAGGGCACCGTCGGCGGCGTCCAGAGCCAGATCAAGGACATCTCGCAGAAGTGGTACATGGGCCGCGAGGGCCTGCCCGAGAGGGCCATCGCCGAGCAGTACCCCGAGGACATCGCCTTCCTGAAGAACTGGCAGACCGCCGCCAACGAGGCCAAGGCCAAGATGCGCGACCGCGGCCTCCAGTTCTAGCCCGGACGTTCCTCCGCATCGTCAGGTCCGCCCATCCGCACGCCTCCTTTGCATCGGCGCTGGTGGTTGGTGCCCGGTGGGCGGTGCTCGCAGGCCGAGCGTTGCGCTTGCCTGGAAGACATGCGGCCGCTATGCTGGCGTCGCGATGCGAAGAGCGATCCCCGAGGTGAGGAAGGAGACGGCGTGGCCACTGAGCCGGTGAACGTGCTGCTGGTGGGCTGCGGGATGATGGGGCTGCGCCACGTGCGGGGGATGGGCGAGCTGGAGCGGGCCGAGCCCGGCTGCCTGCGCCTCGCCGCGGTGTGCGATGCGCGCCCCGAGATGGCCCAGAGAGCGGCCGACGAGACCGAGGAGCTGCTGGGCGCCCGGCCCGCCGTCTTCACCAGCATCGAGGAGGCCCTCGGCTCGGCGGCAGAGCTCGACGCGGCGGACCTGGTGACCGATCCCCGCTCGCACGAGGCGCTGGCCGTGACGCTGATGGAGGCGGGGCTCGACGTGCTGTGCGAGAAGCCGCTGGCGCCGACGGTCGCGCGCTGCCGCAGGATGGTCGAGGCCGCCGAGCGGACGGGGCGCACCCTGGCCGTGGCCGAGAACAACCGCCGCTCGCCCGTCAACCGCCTCGCCAGGGCCTGCCTGGACGGCGGCCTCATCGGCCAGCCCAACTTCGTCCTCGAGCTCGGCGTCCACCCCGCGGACCGCATCGTGGCGACGGCCTGGCGCCATCGCCGGGCACAGGGCGGGCTGCTGCTCGACGTGGCGGTCCACTGCGGCTACATCCTCGAGTACCTGCTCGGCCCCCTCGCCCGCGTCAGCGCAACGGCGCAGACCGTCCAGGCGGCCCGCAGCGGGAAGGAGTGGGACGGGGCGGAGGTGGCCGTCGAGGTGGATGCCGAGGACTGCTTCACTGCGACCCTGGAGTTCGAGAGCGGCGCCCAGGGACACTGGACGGCGCACTTCGCGAGCGCGGGCGAAACGATGTTCAAGCGCCTTCTCATCGGGAGCGAGGGCACGCTGAGCGTGGCGTCGGACCGTAGCGGCGGCTCGCCCGTCCTGCGCCGCGGCGGCGAGACCCTCGATGACGAGCAGATCCTGGAGGCCCTGCCCGACTATCGCCTCAACGCGATCGAGACGAAGCTCTTCGGCGAGCGGCCCGCGTCCTTCTCGCTCGATGGCCCTGTGACCGACCGCAAGCTGCTTGCCGCCGAGTTCCACGACTTCATTGACGCGGTCCGCTGCGGCCGTCCGCCCGAGTCCGACGGCCGCCAGGGCCTGCGCGCCGTCGCCATCGTCATGGCCATCCTCGAATCGGCCCACGCCGGCCGCCCAGTCGCGATGGACGAGGTGGTCAACGGCGCTCTGCACACATACCAGGATACGGTCGAGGCCGCGACAACCGCTTGACAGGGAGCCCCTCCATGGCAATGACCTCGCAGGAACGAGTGCGGCTGGCGCTCGAGCACAAGGAGGCGGACCGCGTGGCGATCGACGACAGCCCGTGGGGCACGACCGTCGCGCGATGGCGCACCGAGGGCCTGCCCGAGGGGGCGTCGCCCCACGCGTTCTTCGGCTACGAGTTCGTCAAGGTCGGCCCCGACCTCTC
>CAZDNN010000736.1:0-2859 GCA_964506385.1 uncultured Planctomycetota bacterium | reverse complement strand
GCCGGCGCCTTGGGCGTGGAGTTGACGATCCGGCCGTCGCGGTCGGCAAGCTGGATGTAGGCGATGGACTCATCCTCCACCACCAGCGTCATCAGCACGTCGCCAGCCTCCTCCGAGGCGGGCTCGGAGTCGGCGAGGACGCCCTCGATGTAGCCCTTGAGCCCGAGGGTGCGGTTCACGCTCTGCTCGACGTGCTCGACCAGCCGCTGCTCGGCCAGGCCCCGCCCCCGCTCCCGGGAGTAGAGATAGACGAACAGCGGCAGGAACGTCATGAGCACGAGGAGTGCGATGAGCAAGTTGCGCCGCAAGGCAGACGGCTGTTGTGCCATCCTCCCACCCTTTCGTCGTCACGCGTTGAGGGCATCGCGGATCGCCGCGCCCAGCGCGGCCATCTCGCCCTCGCCGTACGTCCCCTGCCGCCACTGATAGCTCACCCCGTCGCCCGGGCGGCGCGGGATGATGTGGAAATGGAGGTGGAAGACCTCCTGGCCCGAGCAGGCGCCGTTGAACTGAAAGAAGTTGAACCCCTCACCGCCGGTCGCGGCCATCGCCGCCCTGGCGACGGTGCGCGCCGCGGCCATCAGCGCCGCGAGCGTCTCGCGCGGCGCGTCCAGCAGATCGGCGCAGTGAGCGCGTGGGACCAGCAGCGTGTGGCCCGGCGCGATCGGGTTGATGTCCAGGAACGCGATGCACGCCTCGTCCTCGTACACCCGCTCCGACGGGATGTCGCCTGCCACGATCTTGCAGAAGATGCAGTCGGGATCAGCCATCGGTCTCCTCCTGGAGCTTGCCTGCGGTCAGGCGGACGCACCGCTGCGTGGCGCGAGTGACCTTCGCCCGCTCGTCGAGGCGGAGGCCCACCACCCAGACGATGCCCGCCGCCCCCTCGACGACCAGCACTCTGTCGCGCTCGTGCCGCGGCACCCGCTGGTCGATCAGGAAGTCCTTCAGCTTCCTGCTCCCGCCGGCGCCGAGCGGCTCGAAGCGGTCGCCGGGCCGCCGCGTCCGCACCGTCAGGGTATCGCCGGCGCGGTCGCGATCGGCCACCTCCTCCCAGCGGCCGGCGCCGCACAGCTCGCCCGGAACCCTGTCGAGCGCCTCGGCCGCCACCCACAGGCCGACCTCCGGCAGCGCGACGCGGCCCGGCACCCCGAGCTCCGCCTCCGCGACAGGAGCGCTCGACGGGCGGCTGACCACCAACTCGCCGTAGCTCCGCCGCACGGCCAGGCCGCGGCCCATGTCCACCTCTCGCCCTGAGGTGCCCGCGAGCAGTTCCTCGGCGCCGTCGAGCGCCCGGCGCCGCGTCTCGCCTGGGCCGGCGACCGCCTCGCACGCGGCCGCCAGCGCGGCGCGCCGCACGAGGCGCGGCGCCGCCAGCAGACGATCCACGTCCAGTCGGGCAACATCACCGTCCTCGACGACCAGTTCGGCTGCGAGATGGTGGACAGCGCCTGCCAGCTCTCCCGCCGGGGCGGCCAGAGCCAGGAGTCGCTGGTCAAGGTCGCCGCCCAGCCGCTCCCGCAGCAGGGGCAGCAGCTCGTGGCGGACGGCGTTCCGCGCGAATCGCGGATCCCTGTTGCTCTCGTCCTGCCGCCAGGGCACGCCGCGCTCGGCGAGGAACGCCAGCACTTCCATACGCCAGCACGCCAGCAGTGGCCGCACGACCTGGACGTCCGCACCCGGCGCCAGGGGGCGGGTGACGGGCATGCCGGCCAGTGCGCCCAACTCGCCGCCGCGCAGCAGCCCTCCGAGAATCGTCTCCACCTGGTCGTCGGCCGTGTGGCCCACCGCCACGCGCCCGGCGCCCACGCGGGAGGCCACCTCTCCGAGGAATGCGTAGCGAACCCGTCGCGCCGCGGCCTCCAGCGATTCGCCGCGCCGGCGCTCGGCTCGGACATCGGCCTCACCGACCTCGGCGGGAAGCCCCCGTGACGCCGCCTGCGCCGCCACGAACCGCGCGTCCTCCGCTGCCGCCTCGCGCAGCCTATGGTTCAGGTGCGCAACCCACAGCGACACGCCGAGCCGCTCGCGCAGTCCGTCCAGCACCGTCAGCAGAGCCATCGAGTCGGGGCCGCCCGACACCGCCACGACGACGCGGTCCCCGGGCCGCACCAACCCGTGTCGCCGGATCGCATCCGCCACCGCAAGGACGGACGTCGGGGGACGCTCTTTAGCCACGTCGTCATTATAGCCCGCTCGCCCCCCCTGTCAAGAATCCGCGCGCCTCGCTTTGACTCCGCGAGCCGGCCGCTGTTTACTGATGGTGGGCCTGCAATCAGGAGACTGGGGATGAGACGCCGAGCGATGCTGCTGTTGGCTCTCGCCGCCGTGGCCGGCCGTGTGTTGGCTGGCGAAGCCCTGGTCGAGGGCGAGGCCGTCGAGCTGAAGGCCTCCGACGGCAAGACGATCGCAGGGACGTTGTACGGCGGCGGAGAGACCGCGTTGATCCTCTGCCACGGCCGCGCGTACACGACGGGCGCCAAGTCGCTCGCCACGGAGGCGCAGTGGCTCGCGGCCCGCGGTGTCCGCTGCCTCGCGCTCAGCTTTCGCGGCTATCCGGGCGACGCCCCGGCAGCCTCGATGGAGGGGCAGGACCTCGATATCCTCGCGGCCTTCGACCACCTGGCGCGGGCGGGCGCCAAGCGCATCTACGTCCTGGGGAGCAGCATGGGCGGCTTCGCGACACTCAAGGCGCTCGAGCCGCTCAGCGAGAAGCCGCAGTTCGCGGGCGTAGTCGTCCTCTCGGCATTCGCTCAGGCGAGCATCGGCGGCCTCGGCGGGAGGAAGCTGTTCGTCGTCGCGGAGGACGATCGCCGCCTGCTCGCCCCGTTGCTGCGGACCTTCATCCAGGCGTCGGGG
>CAZDNN010000735.1:0-2861 GCA_964506385.1 uncultured Planctomycetota bacterium | reverse complement strand
CCTCCAGCGGCAGGCCGACCCGAAGGACACGAATGCCGTGGTGGTCGAGGTCGCAGAGTATCTGAGGCAGCACACCGAGCCAGGCGACCGACTCTATGTGTGGGGCAGCCGCCCCCAGCTCTACATCCTCTCGGAGCGCGTCGGCGCGTGTCCCTACCTCTACAACTTCCGATACAAGACCGACTTCGAGGACGCGCTCTTCTTCCAGGACGAGCACCGCAAGCGGATCATGGCCGGCCTCGAGCAGCACAAGCCGCCGTTCATCGTCGCCACGGAGACCGAGAGCCTCGAGGGCTTTCCCGAGCTGCGGGCATATCTCGACGAGCGGTACGAGTTCGAGCGCGACTGGGTCGGAAAGCCCTACTCGCCGAAGCTCTACCGGCGGAAGGACGCGCCGTAGTCACCGGACGGGGAAGGAAGCCATGAAGGTGGGCCTCGTCCATCGGTTCTTCTGGCGCGCGGGCGCCGTGCCGGCGTTGCTGCGGGAGTGGGCCGCCCATCTTGGGGCCGCGGGCCACGAGGTCGCGGTCTTCGCTAGCGACGTTGAGGCCGAGGCGGGCGCGGGGCCGCGGACCTATGTGCCGGTGGCGATCCGCCGGGGCAAGCTCTTTGACCGCGCGGGACTTGCCTTCGCGGTGCGCGTCCGCCGCGCACTCCTCCGGGAGCGGCCCGACGTGGCGCTGTGCACGGACTCGACGGCCTACTTCGGCGTGTGGCTTGCCGGCAGGCGGCTGCGAATCCCGACGATCATGGCCCTCCAGGGCTGGATCTACGCCCCAGGCAAGCGCGGGGTCTATCCGCGCACGGTGACCTGGGTCTACAAGGCGTCGGTGCACTTCTGTGCCCGCTTCGCCCCGATGGTCGGGTGCCTGAGCCAGGACGTCTACGACGGCCTGCTCGCCCGCGGCGCGACGGCCGAGCGGCTGTGGCTGGCGCCCAACTGCGTGGACCTCGGGGTCTGGCGCAGCGGCAAGGCCGGCGCGCACGAGCGCGGTGAGCGCGAGGTGCTCTACGTCGGCGGCTTCCGCGAGGAGAAGGGCATCGACGTCCTTATGGAGGCGATCCCCCTCGTCGCCGAGCGGCTGCCGACCGTCCGCTTCCGCGTTGTCGGTGGCGAGGAGGCCGACGACGGGCCGTATCACGCGCTGGCCCGGGAGCGTGGGGTGCTCGACCGCATCGACTTCGGCGGCCTGGTGCCGCGCGAGGAGCTGCCGGCGGTCTATGCAGCGGCGGACGTGCTGGTGAGCCCGTCGCTGGCGGAGGGCCACGCGCTGGCGCCCATGGAGTGCCTGGCCTGCGGCACACCCGTCGTCGCGAGCGACATCAGCGGGCTGCGCGAGACGGTCGAGCACGAGGCCAACGGCCTGCTGGTGCCCCCGGGGGACCCGGAGGCCCTGGCGGACGCGCTGTGCCGGATCCTCGGGGACCGGGCGCTGCTTGACCGCCTGAGCCGGGCGTCGCGGCCTTCGGTCGAGCGCTTCTCGTGGGCGGGCAGGGTCCGCGAGTTCGAGGCGCTGGTGGCGCGGATGCGGGGGGAGGCCGATGGCTGAGAAGGTCACCATGGTCTTCCGCTACGACGACTACCACGCCAGCTTCGGCGAGGAGACCGCCGCGCAGGATGCCATCGAGCGCCGCTTCCTCGACGCCTTCGCCGCGCAGGGCGTGCCGCTGACCCTTGGCGTCGTGCCGGACTACGCGGAGCGGCGCCCCCTCGGCGACGACCCCGCGAAGCTCGACGCGCTGCGGGAGGCTGTGGCCGCCGGCCGCGCCGAGGCCGCGCTCCACGGCCTCAGCCACACGTCGCTCACCGCCGAGGGCGAGCGCGACAGCGAGTTCGCCGGCCAGCCGCCCGACCAGCAGGCCGAGCGCCTGCGCGCGGGCAAGGCCCGGCTCGAGGAGTGGGTGGGGGAGGGCGCGGTCGTGAGCTTCATCCCGCCGTGGAACACCTTCGACGGCGCCACTCTCGCGGCGCTCGACGGGCTGGGCTTCGCGGCGCTCTCGGCGGCCCTGTCCGAGCGGGCGGCGGACCCGCTCGTCGCCGTGCCGCACACGTGCGGGCTGCGTGACCTGCGGCGGACCCTGCGCTGGCTCGATGGCCGCGAGGGCCATGCGTTCGTGGTCTGCATGTTCCACCATTTCAGCTTCACCGACAGCGCCGACCCGCTGGCGCGGGCCTACGGGCAGATCGCCCTCGCGGAGCTGGCGCCGCTGCTTGGCTGGTGCCGCGGGCGGCCGGGCGTCGAGTGCCTCACCATCGGCGAGGCGGCGCGGCGCTATCGCGACGAGCTGACCGACGGGCGGGTCGCGGAGGCGGCGGAACGGTGGCATCTGGTCTACCGCTGGCGCCGGACGCCGGCGCTGGGCCGTCTCGTGCGGCGCTGGGCGCCGCGGGCGCTCCTCGAGCCCGGCGGCTGGGCGCGGGGGAACCGGTGGCTGCGGCGCGTGTTGGGGGCAGGCTGACCGCCTATGGATGAAACGCTGCGGGACAAGGCGATCAGCGGGGCGAAGTGGCGCCTGGTCACGGCCTACTCCACCCAGGCCCTCCAGGTGGTCAGCTCGGTCGTTCTGGCCTGGCTGCTGCTGCCGACCGACTACGGCCTGGTGGCAGCGGCGATGGTCGTGATCAACCTGGTCCGCGCCCTCGGCAGCCTGGGGATGAACTACGCGATCGTGCAGCGGCGCGACCGCATCGAGGACGCGACGAGCACGGCCTTCGTCCTCATGCTGTTTGTGGCGGCGGGGCTCTACGGGCTGCTGCTGGTCGTCTCGCCGCTGAGCAGCGTGCACGCGCGGGCGCCGTGGCTGGTTCGGGCGATGGGTCTATTGTTCTTCCTGCGGCCCATGGGCGTGGTGACGGAGGG
>CAZDNN010000734.1:0-2864 GCA_964506385.1 uncultured Planctomycetota bacterium | reverse complement strand
TTCATCTACCACGCGAAGCCGCGGTACACGAAGGATATGGACCTCTGGATCGAGCCGTCCGACGAGAACGTCCGGAAGGCGAATCTGGCCCTTGCGGAGTTCGGGAGCCCCTGCCTGCTCGAGGCCGGCAGCCCGGACCAGATTCCCCAGATCGCGGTGGCCCCCAACCGCATAGATCTGTTGCTTAGGGTCGAAGGGGTTCGGTTCGAGACGGCATGGCGGAAGAGGATTCGAGACGCCTACGGCAGCGTGACCGCCAACTGGATGGACATCGACAGCCTGATCCGCTCGAAGCAGCGCATTGACGACCCGCGCCATCAGGAGGACGTGCGCGTGCTCCGTCAGGTGAAACGGGGGCGCAACCGCAACAGAAGCTGACCGGGCCCCCTCACCGCTTCTTGCGGTGCAGCCACCGGGCGGCGGCGCCGAGGTCGCGGAGCTTGTAGCGCTGGATCTTCCCAGTCGCCGTCTTCGGAAGGTCCTCCACGAACTCCACCCAGCGCGGATACTTGTACCTCGCCGTCTTGCTCTTCACGAAGTCCTGGAGCTCCCGCGCCAGCTCCGGCGTCCCCTCGTAGCCATCCTTGAGAACGACGAATGCGAAGGGCTTGAGCAACCCCTCGTCGTCCTCGACCCCCGCCACCCCGCTCTCGAGCACGGCCGGGTGCTCCTGGAGGATGGCCTCGACGTCGGTGGGCCACACGGCCATGCCGCTCACCTTGATCATGTCGTCCGTGCGGCCCGCGTACCAGTAGAAGCCATCGCCGTCGGCGCTGAACTTGTCGTGGGTATTGATCCAGGCGCCCTGGAACGTCTCCTTGGTCTGCTCGTGCTTGTTCCAGTAGCCTGCGGCGATGCTGTCGCCCTTGATGAAGAGCGTGCCGACCTCGCCGGCCGGCAGCTCCTCGCCATCGTCGCCCACGATCCTCGCCTCGTAGCCTGGGACGATCTCGCCGGTGCTGCCGGCCCTGGCGCGGCCCGGGCGGTTGGAGATGAAGATGTGGAGGATCTCGGTCGAGCCGATGCCGTCGAGGATCTCCACCCCGAAGCGCTCGAGCCAGCGCTCGAAGATCGGCTTGGGCAGCGGCTCGCCCGCCGACACGCACATCCGCACCCGCCCCAGGCTCGTGCGCCCCGTCTTCTCCGCCACGTGCAGGAGCTGCGCGTAGCTCGTCGGCACGCTGTAGAAGACCGTCGGATGGTGCCGGTCGATCGTCTCGAACACGGCCTCGGGCACCGGCCTGCCCGCCAGCAGCACGTTCGTCCCGCCCGTGTAGAGCGCGAAGTACAGCCCGTTGCCCAGGCCGTAGGCGAAGAAGAGCTTGGCCACCGAGAAGCACACGTCGTCCTCGGTCAGCCCGATGGTCTGCTTCCCGTAGTACTCGGCCTCGACGAGCATGTCGTGGTGGAGGTGGACAGCCCCCTTGGGGAAGCCGGTCGTGCCGGAGCTGTAGAGCCAGAAGGCCGCGTCGTCTTTGCTCGTGTCGGCGGGCTCGAGTGCCGGCGACGCGTCCGCGAGCAGACTCTCCAGCCGCGGATAGCCATCCACGTCGCCGCCCGCAACGATGATCTGCCGCAGGCACCCCAGCTCGCCGATCACCGGCGCCACCCGCTCCAGCAGCGACGCATGGACGACGAGCACCCGCGCGCGGCTGTCGTTGAGCAGGTACTCGTAGTCCTTCGGCGTGAGCAGCGTGTTGATCGGGAGCGCGACGGCACCGATCTTCATCGCCCCGAAAAACGCCATGGCGAACTCTGGGAGGTCGGGCATGAGGATCGCCACCCGCTCCTCCATCCGCACGCCGAGGCCGGCCATGGCGTTGCCGAAGCGATTGACGCCCTCGTAGAGGCCGCGGTAGGTGAGCGTCCTGTCGCCGCAGAGGATCGACGGCCGCGGGCCGCGGTCCTGCGCCATGTGCGCGTCCACGAGGACCGCCGCGGCGTTGAGCCTCTCCGGCAGCTCCAGCATTGCCATAAGCCTGCTCTCCTATCCAGAAGGCAGGCTGGATTCTAAGCGCGCTTCCTCCCTGCGTCAAGAGCCGGCCAGCTCGCGAGCCCGACGCCGCTGCACGGGCCTCGTTGATCCCGAGGCCGTCCGCAGGGCCATCACGCCCGAGACCATCCTCGTGACGGTGGTGCACGCCAGCAACGAGATCGCCACCACCCAGCCCATCGCCGACATCGCCGCCGTCGCCCGCAAGCATGGCGCCCTGATGCACACCGACGCCGCGCAAACCGTCGGCAAGATCCCCACCAACGTCCAGCAACTCGGCGTTGACCTCCTTACCGTCGCCGGCCACAAGCTCTACGCGCCGAAGGGCGTCGGCGCGCTCCACATCCGCGAGGGCGTCGCGATCGAGCCGCTCATCCACGGCGCCGCCTGCGAGAGCGGCCGCAGGGCGGGCACCGAGAACGTGCTGCTCGACGTCGCCCTCGGCGCCGCCTGCGAACCCGCCCACCAGTGGATCGGAATGCCATACGCCAGGGAACTGCGCGACTGCCTCTGGCAGCGGCTCCAGCAGATGTTCGGCGACAGGAGCGTCCTCAACGGCCATCCAACACCGCGGCTGCCGAACACGTTGAACGTGAGCTTCGTCGGCCAGAGCGGCTCTGACCTCCTGGCCGTTCTCGAGGGCGTGGCGGCCTCCACCGGCTCGGCGTATCACGCCGGCGCCGTCGAGCTTTCGCCCGTCCTCCAGGCCCTCGGCCTCGACCCCGAGATCGGCATGGGCACCGTCCGCTTCAGTCTTGGTCGCTCGACCACCCGCAGGGAGCTCGACGCCCTCCTCACCCTCCTCAAGCCCTTCTCGCGCCGCGGAGCCCCCACCTTGGTGCCCCAAAGCATCGCCGGCAGGGTGCGCGCC
>CAZDNN010000733.1:0-2892 GCA_964506385.1 uncultured Planctomycetota bacterium | reverse complement strand
CCCATAGGACCTATTCGCCGACGTATTCCGCCACCGCCAGCTCTGCGGGCCTGTCCTTCGCTGGGGTGAAGCGCACGGTCCAGCCGTCGTCCACACCGCGGTTGGGCACGATGCGGAGCGCGAGGCCATTGGCCGGCTCGCCGCGCGCCCAGCGCCGGACCTCCCTGGTCACGTCGATCTCGTAGCGGCGAGGCGGAACAAACGGGTCGCCCGGCCCATTCCCCTTCGCCACAACCGTCGAGCCGACGACGGGGCCGAGCTTCGCGAAGTCGTAGGGCTTCCCCGGCTCGAAGGGCGCCGCGAGCGCCGTCGCTGCCGCCTGCATGGGCGCGCGGTTGTGAGACTCGTGGACGTAGACCACGAGCTTCGCCGACGCCAGGGCCTTCGCCGGCGGCAGCTTGCCCGTGTCGAAGGCGACGAGCAGGACCCACGCCTTCGAGCTGTCCTTCAGCCACTTGATGAACTGGTGGGGGAACACCTCCCCCGCCTTCGAGACGTAGAGCGACCTGGCGACGGGCAGGATGGTCGTCTTCGTCGGACGCTTGGCCATGCTCGGCGGCTTGCTGGCGCCCATCGTCCACGGGTTGGGCAGCGTCGCGAGGGTCTCGCCCGCCCCGACGGCCGGCGTGGAGGGCGCCGCAGGCACCGGCATGGGCTTGTCGCCGGGGGCGAGGATCTCGCGTCGCAGGAAGAGCATGCGCGGATAGACCGGCTGCCTGCCCTTGGGGGTCGGCACGAGGATTTCGAACGTCGCGGGGAGCTTCGTGAGTGTCTTCTGCACGACGACCGGCTGCTCCGCCCACGTGGCGTAATGCGCCCTGGCGATCTCAGCGCCCCGCTCGAACACCTCTTCAGGCGTCAGCCTCCGCGAGCCGGGGCAGTAGGCATAGGTCACGACCAGACGGCTCGCGCCCATGTCCTTCGAGTCCGCCGCAGACACGGTGATGGTGTTGCGCCCCGGCGCGAGGTACGGGAGCGCCTCCTGGTTGTGCTGGACGAGGCTGGCGATCTCGATCGCGGTGACGGGCTTGCGGAACGTGACGCGGACCCAGTAGCGGTAGCTGGCGCGCACGATCGCGGTCGCGTCGGCGCCCGCCACGGGCTTCCACGCCTTGCGGTCAAGGGAGACCTCGACGTTCGCGTCCTCGGAGACCACGCGGGCCGTCGCCTTCGCGACGACGTAGGGGCTTGCCATTTCGACGACGAAGACACCGGGCTGCCCCGCGTTCTTCGGGTGCAGTGCCCCGTCTCGGTGGGCGATGTTGGCGGCGTCGCGCAGGCTCGCGAGGCACGCGTCGGTGCGCAGGTCGGGCTTGAAGGAGAGGGTGCCGTTCGACCACGTGCGGGAGCGGTTCCTGGCGTTGTAGGGCTCGAGGATGGGGCCGATGGCGGGGCAGTTGCGGTAGTCCTTGTCGCCGCAGGTATGCCGCGGGCCTTGCTTGCGGCCGCGGAAGTACCAGCCGTCCTCCACCGTGCTCCAGTCGAGGCTCAGCGCGTAGCCGACGCCGAGGTTCACCGCCGTCGAGTACTTGGGATCGTCGAAGCGGATGGCGCCCCAGCCGCGCGGGCTGCCCGCGTTGCGGCTGCTGCGGACCCCACTGAGCACGCCAGGGAGGGTGTCGCCGCAGACCATGAAGGCGGGGGCCGTCCAGTTGACCGTCTCGCCGACGTAGTCGAAGCGGTTGTCGGCGTGGTAGCAGACCTTGCGCTCCTGGTCCATGACGAAGCCGCCGGTGACGAGCGCGGGGTTGGCCTTGATGTCCTCCTGCGACGCGATGGTGCGGCCGCCGGGGAAGTCGGGCGAGGGCGTCCAGGCGTAGAACTTGAGGAAGGTGTCGAGATAGTGCCATCGGCCGCCGTAGGAGACCTCGGCGGTGGTGTGCCCCGGATTGCTCCAGCCGCGGTAGCGCCACTTGTAGCCCGCCTTCTCCCACAACGCGGCTTCCATCGTGTGGAGTCCGCCGCAGAGCCCCCAGCCGTAGACGTTGATGAGCTTGAGCGCCGACACGCCGCCCGGCTCGGTGGGGTAGGCATGGTGGTAGCAGGCGTATCGGCAGAAATGGTAGATGGCGATGGCGCGCTCGTCGTCGGTCTTGCACTCGCGGGTCACCGTCTTAACGATCGCCTCGAGCGACGAGCAGTCCGGCGCGCGGTCGTTGACGACCCTGATGTCGCGGAGAGCCCCCGCCTGCGCGGCGGCGCACGCCAGCAATACCAGCAGCCCGTGCCTCATGGCCATCTCCTTTCCCGGCGACGCCCACGCCGATTATGGACCAAGCAGCCGCCCACCGCAAGCGACGCGAGGCCGTTCGAGTCTGACCCCGGGTCCTTGGGCTCCTCTCTTCACTCGTCCTCGTCATCGTCCTCGTCCTCGGCTGTGCTGCCTCACGGTCTACAGCGCCCATGCGCAGCGTCCCTGTCCATAGGATCAGAGCAACGAGCAGGGAAAGAGAACCTCCGCTGGCGCCCCGCGTTGAGCCTGTGGGTCCGTCGGGGGCCCAACCGAGCTACCATGTTGGCAAGAGAAGCGCTCGCCTGCCTCGCCCAGGAAGCTGCGGCTCAGTAAGTCAGCGAAGGCCCCCCCTGTCCACCCCCGGTGGGCGGAAGCCGAGTCAGCCAGCTTGGGGGAGGGGACCCGGGGTCCCCGCGTAGGCCGGCGTTCTACGGAGGCGATCTGACGGCACAGGACCGGGTGGTGCGGCTGGCAAGCGGCGAGGCGCCGCCTTCGCCTTGCCCGGGAGGCTGCGGCTCAGCAAGTCAGTGCAGGATCCCCCCGGCCCCCGTGGGGGGAGAACTCAGCCAGTCCGCGTGGGGGGCGGCAGGCGGGCGGTTCCCGCCCAGCCAGCTTGGGGGAGGGGCCGCGGGGTCCCCACGCAGGCTGGCGGCACACGA
>CAZDNN010000732.1:0-2892 GCA_964506385.1 uncultured Planctomycetota bacterium | reverse complement strand
CATCTCGGGGTCGGCCTGCCCCACAGCGCCACCTCTACGCCGCCTGCTTCGCCCTCGCCGACCTGTTGACAGCCGCCAGCCCGATGCTACAATGGCGGGCGGCGTCACCTGTCCCCGCACCTGACTGCGCGAGTCCCAGCCCGAGGCCCGACGTGCCCGACCCGCTCAACACCTACCTCCGCAAGCTGCGCGACGCCCTCAGAGCAGGCAACGCGACCGAGCATACCCACCGCCCCGCGCTCAAGGCATTCGTCGAAGGCCAACACGCCAGGATCACCGCCACCAACGAGCCGACCCACGTCGAGTGCGGCGCCCCGGACTTCGCGGTCTCCAAGCGCACCCCCGCCGGCCCCCTGACCGTCGGCCATATCGAGACGAAGGACGTCGATGCCCCGCTCGCCCAGATCGAGAAGTCGCCCCAGCTCAAGCGATACCGCCGCTCACTCCCCAACCTCATTCTGACCGACTACCTGGAGTTCCGCTGGTATGTGGACGGCGACCTTCGCGCGACCGCGCGTCTCGGCCGTCTCAGCGGCGACAAGATCGTCCGTGACCGCGACGGTGCGCAGGCCGTCCTCGACCTCCTCGGCGACTTCCTCGCCCACAGCCCCGAGCCGATCACCCGGCCCAAGGAGCTCGCCGAGCGGATGGCCCGCCTCACCCACATCATCCGCGACATCATCATCATCGCCTTCCAGAACAACAGGGCCTCCGCCACCCTCACCGACCTCCGCACCGCCTTCGCACGCACCCTCATCCCCGACCTCGATCAGCCGGAGAACACCGCGCAGTTCGCCGACATGTACGCCCAGACCATCGCCTACGGCCTCTTCGCCGCACGCTGCAATCATGGGATGTCCGGCCCTTTCCGCCGGCTCGGCGCCGCCGCCGAGATCCCCAAGACCAACCCCTTCCTGCGCAAGCTCTTCACCACCATCACCGGCCCCGACCTCGACGACGAGCCCTACTGCGGCTTCGTGGACGACCTGGCCGCGCTGCTCAACAACGCCAACATCGAGGAGGTCCTCGCCGAGTTCGGCGCCCGCACCCGCCGCGAGGACCCCGTCGTCCACTTCTACGAGACCTTCCTCGCCACCTACGACCCGAAGGTCCGCGAGCGCCGCGGCGTGTACTACACCCCCGAGCCCGTCGTCTCCTACATCGTCCGCTCGGTCGATCACATCCTGCGCACCCGCTTCGGGCTGCCCGACGGGCTCGCCGACACAGCGACGGTTTGCCTTCGTAACGCCGCCGTCCCGGCGGCAGGAGCCAGCGAGGACGCTGGCGATACGCGGAGCGCCGCCGTCCCGGCGGCACCGGCCAGCGGGGACGCTGGCGGCGGCGCTGCATTCCGAGTCCGGGACCGCGGCTACCTGCCACACTGGGAGGCGGAAGGGAGCATCTACTTCATCACGTTCCGGCTGGGGGACTCTCTGCCGGAGTCGGTGCTCTCGGAGCTCCGCGCGGAGCGGGAGGCCGGCGAAGCCGCTTTGCAGGCCGAGGGGCGTGAGATCACCGAAGCCGACCGCCGGCGGCTTGCCTACCTGTTCAGCCAGCGGGTCGATGGGTATCTGGACGCAGGCACTGGGGCCTGCTACCTCGGTCGGCCTGAGGTCGGCAAGCTCATGGCCGAGGCGCTCCGCCACTTCGATGGCGAGCGCTACCGCCTGTTCGCCTGGTGCGTCATGCCCAACCACGTGCACGTCGTGTGCGACTTCCTCGGCGGGCACGGCCTCAAGGACGTGCTCCACAGTTGGAAGTCCTACGTGGCGCACCGGGCCAATCGCATGCTTGGCCGGAAGGGCAGGTTCTGGGCCCGCGAGTACTACGACCACATCGTCCGCGACGAGGATGACTTCTACAGGATCGTTCGCTACGTAGCCAGCAACTCTGACGCTGCCGGCCTGCGTGACTGGCCCTGGGTGTGGGCCTGCGAAGACTACCGCGATGTCGTCCCCGAACGTAGCGCCGCCGTCTCGGCGGCAGGAGCCAGCGGGGACGCTGGCGTTACGCGTAGCGCCGCCGTCTCGGCGGCTCCTGCCAGCGGGGACGCTGGCGTTACGGTACCCCGCGTCCTCATCCTCGACCCCGCCTGCGGCACCGGCACCTTCCTCTACGCCGTCGTCGATCACATCCGCGAGCAGTTCATCGCCCAGGGCAACGCCGGCATGTGGAGCGGCTACGTCCGCAACCACCTGCTGCCGCGCCTCTTCGGCTTCGAGCTGCTCATGGCCCCCTACGCCGTGGCCCACCTCAAGCTCGGCATGCAGCTCGCCGCCCAGGACCTCCCGCCCGACCAGCGCGCCACCTGGGCCTATGACTTCGCCGGCGACGAGCGACTCGGCATCTACCTCACCAACACCCTCGAGCAGACCGAGCGCATCGTCCAGCGCCAGTTCCACTTCGTCGAGCGGATCATCGCCGAGGAGGCCCGCGGCGCACAGCGGGTCAAGCGCGACCTGCCCATCATGGTCGTCCTCGGCAACCCGCCCTACTCCGGGCACTCATCGAACCGAAGCTGGACCACCGATGAGGACGGCAAGCGCGTCCCCACCTTCATCGGCAAGCTGGTCCGCGACTACTACTTCGTGGACGGCGAGCCGCTCGGCGAGCGCAACCCCAAGTGGCTCCAGGACGACTACGTGAAGTTCATCCGCTGGGCGCAGTGGCGGATCGAGCGGACCGGCGCCGGCATCCTCGCCTTCATCACCAACCACGGCTACCTCGACAACCCGACCTTCCGCGGCATGCGCCAGAGCCTGATGAAGACCTTCGACGAAATCCGTATAATGGACCTGCACGGCAACGCCAAGAAGAAAGAGGCCTGCCCCGATGGGTCGAAGGACGAGAACGTCTTCGACATCCAGCAGGGGGTGGCCATCTGCCTGATGA
>CAZDNN010000731.1:0-2894 GCA_964506385.1 uncultured Planctomycetota bacterium | reverse complement strand
AGTGACCAATCCCTGGCTCCACCGACGCAAGGTCGGCGGGGGCCGGCCCCGTCGCGCTCGCCAAACACGTAGGGGCCATGGGCCCGGCCCGCCGGCATGTTGCGCCCTCCAGTCCACTCATTCCACCCCGGTCTCAGTCCCCTGGAGCCGCGGCGTTTGACACTCAGGCGGCAAACCCGTACGATCTCGGCAGTGTGGGAGGCCGGGAATCTAGCTCAGGGAGCAGTAGTGAACGCGATCCTCCGCAAGGAGCGGTACTCCGAGTCAGTCTTCATGCTGGCCGTCGCGGCCCCGAAGGTGGCACGGAAGGCACAGGCCGGCCAGTTCGTCATCGTGCGGGCCAATGAGACGGGCGAGCGCATCCCGCTGACGATCGCCGACTTCGACCGCGAGGAGGGCGAGCTCGTCCTCGTAGTCCAGGAGGTCGGCAAGTCCACGAGGCTGCTCGGCGAGATGGAGGTCGGTGACCACATCCTCGACATCACCGGCCCGCTCGGAAGGCCGACCCATATCGAGAAGCTCGGCACCGTGTGCTGCATCGGCGGCGGCGTCGGCATCGCAGCCGTCCACCCCGTCGCCAGAGCCTTCAGCGAGGCCGGCAACACGGTCATCAGCATCATCGGCGCCCGGACGCGGGACCTGCTGTTCTGGGAAGACCGGATGCGCGCCGCCAGCGACGAGCTGATCGTGACCACCGACGACGGCTCCTACGCCGCCAAGGGCTTCGTCACGCAGCGGCTCGGCGAGCTGATCGAGGCCGGCCGCGAGATCCACGAGGTCTTCGCCGTCGGCCCCACCGTCATGATGCGTGCCGTCGCTGAGATGACCCGCCCCCACGGCATCCCAACCGTTGTGAGCCTGAACCCCATAATGGTCGATGGCACAGGCATGTGCGGCGGCTGCCGTGTCGTCGTCGCCGGCGAGACCCGCTTCGCCTGCGTCGATGGCCCCGACTTCGACGCCCACCAGGTCGATTTCGAGGTCCTGCTCGCCCGACAGCGCCAGTACCTCGACTACGAGAAGCAGGCCGACCATGAGTGCCGCCTCCACACCCCAGGCTCCTGAGGCCGCCGCCAGCCCCAAGCGCCCCGAAGGGCTCTGGATGCGGTACCGAGCCACCGCCCTCGTGTCCGCGCTCGTGCTCTATACCTGCGTCCTGGCCGTCGCCGTCGCCGACGACGTGCTGCATCTCGGCCTCTTCCCAACACAACTGGAGCGGATGGCGCGAGACCTCATCGCCGAGTTCGACAGCCCCGACCCCGCTGAGAGCCGCCAGGCCGCCGACACGCTGGTCCGCACCATCGACCCGTTCGTCGCCGTGCCCGAGCTCTTCCGCGCCCTCGGGTCGGAGTCCGCGGCGCGGCGCGCAATCGCGATTGACTGCCTGCGCCGGATCACCGGCGTCCGCCACGGCTACAGCCCCGACGCCCCCGTCGCCGAGCGCCGTGCCGCCATCGCGCGATGGCGGAGGTGGTGGAAGGCCAACAAGTACCGCTACTAGGGCCAGGCCATGGATCCCGCAGAGATCCTGCACATCCTTCTAATGTCCATCGCCGTCTTCCTGCCCGTGCTCGCCGTGAGCGGGGTCCTGGTGTTCCTGGCCACGCGCAGCATCGCCGACCCAGCTCAGCGCCGCCGGCAGCGGATCCTCCTCGCCCTCGCGTGTGTGGCGCTCGCGCTCGTCGCCACCGCACGCTTCTGGGCAGCGAACGGCCTGCTCGCAAACCCCGACTTGTACCGCCGCCTCCTCCTCACCATCGGCGTGCCCCTCGGAGTGTACCTGCTCGTCGTGCTCGCCCTCCGCTGGGTCTACGGCCACGTCCAGGACGACGCGAATCGCCTGAAGCTGCGCAAGGCATTCATCTACGTCGGCGTGCTCATCGTCGCAGTCACGCTCGTCAACGTGTGGCTGGTCCGCGAGCAGGTCAACTACACGATGGTGCTCAGCGTGCTTGGCGCGGGGCTCGCCCTCGCGCTCCACCAGGTGCTGATGTGCGCCACAGGCTGGGTCCTGCTCCAGGCCCAGCGGCACTACGACGTGGGCGACCGCGTGCAGATCGGCGACCTGCGCGGCGACGTCAGCGACATCGGGATTCTCCACACCACGCTCGTCGAGATCGGCAACTGGGTGGACGCCGACCAGAGCACCGGCCGCCTCGTCACCGTGCCCAACAGCTACGTCATCACCCAGCCCGTCTGCAACTACACCCGCGGGTTCGAGTACATCTGGAACGAGATGAGCGTGATGGTGACCTTCGAGAGCAACTGGCGGAAGGCCCAGGAGCTCATGCTCGGCTTCGCCCAGCAGGGCGCCGAGGAGATCCAGGAGAAGTTCCGGGCGCAGGCACAGCGCATGGCCCGCAAGTACATGTTCCTCTACCACCACGCCACGCCCATCGTCTATCCGAGGATCCTCGACAGCGGCGTCCAGCTCACCTTGCGCTACCTCGTCCCTCCCAAGCGCCGCCGCGGCAGCGAGGCCGAGATCACCGCACAGATCCTCGACGCCTTCGCCCGCGAGCCCGACATCGACCTCGCCTACCCCACCACCCGCTTCTACAGCGCCGCCCAAGAGGGCAAGGCCGCGGTCCCACCGCCGGCCGCGGGCGGCGCCGGCCCGCCCGAGCAGTAGATGCGCGTCTCCTCCTCGCCCTCCCTGCGGCTGCACCCGTCTTGCAGCACGGCGAGTGCATGTGATATGATATGGTTACTGATTCTATATGGTTCCTGTTGCGGAAAGTCCCGGTGCGGGAGGGCGAAGCTCCCGCTGAGCCGATTCAGGGGGCGAAGGGCGGCTCGGCAGGAGCCTCGCCCTCCCATTGGAGCGATCCGCAACAGGAACTATATGGCTCGCCACGATTCTGAATCAATGGCAGGGCAGAGAGACTCGTCTC
>CAZDNN010000730.1:0-2904 GCA_964506385.1 uncultured Planctomycetota bacterium | reverse complement strand
AGAGTCGCGGGGTCAGAGAGCCTGTCGGCGAAGACCCCGAGTTGAGGCACGGCCTCGGATGCGCCCCGAAGGAGCCGGACGAAGTAGGCGTGCTTGGCCTGAGTCTTCACATCCCTAGCCTTCTCGCCGTAGAGGGCGACCACCTCTGTGGTCTCGACGAGGAAATGGCAGCGGCTCTCGCTGCCCCCGACGAGTTCAGGCTGGGTGAGATCGGGGCACTGCTGGAACGTCTCGCCCGGATTGCGCTTGGCCTCGGTGTCGCCCAGTTCGAGGACATTGAGGGGGCCCGACGCGGGATCGAGCACGATGGCCCAGCGCACCGTCTTGGCGGCGAAGCCCGGATCCACGGCTAGGTCGTGGGTCTTGGCGTACTGCACAAGCAGGTCGAGCATCAGCGTTCCCTCCTCGTGGCTCTGCGGACGGCGTCGCTGTCGTAGGGTGGGACGGTGAGGACGCCTGCCTTGACCTCGGCCTCGAAGACGCTGATCGCCGGGTTGTCGTGCGGGGTGCCGGGGCGGGACAGGTCGAATACGTCATAGAGCATCCAGCCAACGGGGATATCGACAGGCGCCGGGGGCGGCTGCGGTGGATTGTCCTCGACGAGCTCGAAGTACGCGGGGAACTCGCGACAGCCGAAGTAGGGCTGGTAGATGCACTTGCCGGCCACGGCGCGACGCCGGAACTGGGCCTCGAAGGCCGGCCGGCGGCCCTCGAAGCCCGGCCAGGCGACGATGCGGGCGTGGAGGCGGTAGCGGACGTCCTTGAGCGCCATGGTCTGGCGCTGGGTGCGTCCACGAGTGTCGTCGCCCCAGAAGTCCTTGCCCGATACGTCGGCGAAGATGGGCACGGGCTCTGCCTTGCCGCGCCGCCACGCATCGATGGCGCGCAGGCTTGCCTTCTCCTTCACCTCGTTGCGCCGGAGCGCGATGTAGCGCGGCGGGGTGAGTAACTCGACGCGGACGATCTGCCAGCGGAACTCGGGTGGCTTGCAGTAGATCGCGTCGAAGATGCCGCGCGCGGCCGACGGTGTGATCACGGGGTAGCTGAAGCGTTCCACCTTCAGCTCGGGGCGGCTGAAGCAGGCCAGCTCGCCCCAGACCTCCAAGACGAAGATGCGTGGTGCCATGTGCCCTCCTTTCGTTCAGACAATCCAAGTGTCGGGGCATTCCTGGGGGACCAGCCCAAGGAGTCGCCGGTCGTAATCCTCCTCTCGCAGGTAGATGAACCACTGGTCGGACGGGTTTCGTTTGGCGATGGGGACGGGCTCGAGGAAGCGCCACACGGCGTCGTCGGGCCTCGGCCGGAAAAGGCTGACGGTGTGGTAGCGCGCGAAGCGCATCCATCGTGCGCTGAGGTGGGAGTCCCTTACCTGCGCGGCGAGGCTGTGGTAGGCGTCGAGGTCGTAAGGTACGAGGACGTTGATCCCGTCGTCAGGGATCAGGCGGTAGAGCCTGGCTACCTCGGCAAAGTCCCTGCGCTCTACCGCCTTGTTCAGTTCCCTGGCCCGACCATCGGTTGGCTGCGCAATCTTGGTGAGGTCGTAGAGGGCGCGATAGTACTCGTCGAAGAGCGTGGGGTCATCTATGGGGATGGGGTCGCCCGGCGCCACTCTCCTGGCATCGAGGACGATCCGGGCGATGTCCGCGGCCTGACAGTAGGCTCCAGTGGGATAGGACCGCCGTCCATCGTCGGGCGGGAGAAAGATGCGGACCTCGCCGCAGACGGCGCGGCCGTTGCGGTTGCAGCGCCCCGCGGCCTGGGCAATCGCTTCCAGCGGCCCCCAGGCGCGGTAGACCGTGGGGAAGTCCACATCCACCCCCGCCTCGACGCACTGGGTCGAGACCAGGCGACATGGCGCGCCATCCCTCAGCCTCTGGCGGACCTCGGCAAGGACCCGCTCGCGATGGAGCGGGCACATGCTGGTGGAGAGGTGGAACAGCCCGTCGGCTTCACGTTCCTGGAGGGCCCGGGCCAGCGCGACGGCGTGGCGCTTGACGTTGACGACGCACAGCGCCTGCCGCCGCTCCGCCCGGGCCAGCTCCCCAGCCAACTCCTCCCAGGGAGTGCGTTGCGCGGGGTCGGGGCGGCGGACCCTGGTCCTGTGGAGCCGGCCGAAGAGGCCCAGGTCGGGCCTGGCGATCTCCGCGGGCCGCCAGCCGGCGGCGCACTGCTTGCTGACCTCTGGGTCGAGGTGGGTGAACGCCGGCTGGGTCGCCGTGGCGAAGACGACCGTGGTGCCGTAACGCTCAGAGAGCCGCGAGAGCGTCGCGAGAGTCGGTACGGCCAACCGAGGATCGAGGGTCTGGACCTCGTCGAAGAGGACCACGCTGCGCGCAACACGATGGAGCTTGCGGCAGGCCGAGGGACGGTTGGCGAACAGCGACTCCAGGAACTGGACGCTGGTGGTGACGATGATAGGCGCGTCCCAGTTCTCGGCGAGCAGCCGCGCGCGCCGGCGGGCCTCGTCCTCGTTGTCGCAGTCGGCCTGCCCGCCCTCCCGGTCCTCCTGGCGGGTTCCCGCGAGGCTGTGGTGCTCCAGGATGAAGTGCTCGCCGAAACGCTCCTGGAACAGCTCGCGGCATACCCCCGCTGTCTGCTCGATGATGGTGAGATAGGGGATGACGAGGACGATGCGACGCAACTGGTGCTCGGCGGCGTGGCGTAGCGCGAAGGCGAGCATGGCGAGGGTCTTCCCTGCGCCGGTCGGCGCCGAGAGGGTGAAGAGGCCCTGGGGTCTCTCTCCAGCATCAAGGCAGGCCCGGAACAGGTCGGCGCGCAGACCCATCAGCACATCGCAAACCCCCTTCGCCTGGCTCAGGCCGGCCACGTGGCGCTCCACAACTGCGAGCGCCTTGCGGGGGTTCAGCACGGGGCCGGGGTCGCGGTATCGCCGGACGCCGTCCG
>CAZDNN010000729.1:0-2904 GCA_964506385.1 uncultured Planctomycetota bacterium | reverse complement strand
AGCACGACGAGGACGACGCGGACGGGCGAGGAAGAAACCCCAAGAACCGGGGCCAGACTCACTCACAGCCCCTTGGCGCGCCAGCGGCGGTGGAAGCGGCATGCCCCCCAGAAGAGCGCCACGGTGAACGCCGCGAGCATGAGCACGCTCACCCAATCCGGGAAGTACCCCGGCTGGCCGAAGCCGCGGCGGATGAGGTCACTGGCATAGGAGAGCGGGGACACGGGCGCGATGCATCGCGCCCAGGCCGGCATCTGCGCGATGGGGACGAATATCCCGCTGACGAACAACAGCGGCAGGCGGACCAGGTTGGACAGGAGCATGATGTTCGACGGGCTGCTCGCCGGCGGTGCGGCCAGCAGCACCCCCAGCGACGCGAAGCTCAACGCCCCCAGGACGATCCCAGCCACCAGCAGCGCGGGCCCGGCAATCGAGGCGTCCGTCAGCGCCAGCCCGAGGACGACGGGCACCACCGAGAGGCAGACGCCGAAGAGCAGGCCGCTGACCACGTCGCCGGCCAGGATGGCCCGGAGCGAGACGGGCGTGGCGATCAGCCGCTCGTAGGTCTTCGCTCGCCGCTCCCACGGCGTCACGAGGGGGCCGACCGCGCTGGCCGTGAACCACAGCGCCATGGCGACCATCCCCGGCACGATGTTCTCGGCCGGGATGGGCCGGCCCATTTTGAAGGCCAGGAAGAAGAATACGGGGAAGAGGACGCCGAAGATCAGCACTGGCGGCCTCAGGTAGTAGAGCAGCGCGTTCTTCTTGACGATGATAAGAGCGCCGTGGGCCTGGCGCCGCCATGTCTGCGCGAGTTCCGTGTGAGCGGTCATGCGTCGGTCTCCTCCGCTCGCTCGGCCGTGAGATGGAGGAAGATGTCCTCGAGACTCGGCTTCCGCGTGCACAGGTGGGCGATGGGCAGGCCCTTCTCCTCGGCGAATCTCACCGCCTGCGCCGCCGCCTGCCCCGGGGTCTCGGTGTAGAGCCGATAGCCCGCGCCCTCCTTGTCGGCGCGCGACACCGCAGGCAGGGAGGCCAGCTCCTCCGCCGCGGGCGCCTCCCCGTCAAGCCGCACCTCCACGTACTGGCTCGTGCGAACCATGGAGCGAAGCCCCTCCGGCGTGTCGATGGCGGCGATGCGGCCACGGTTGATGATGGCGAGGCGGGAGCACATCTCTTCGGCCTCGTCCATGTTGTGCGTGGTCAGGAACACGGTCAGGCCGTCGCGGTTCAGGCCGCGGACGATCTGCCGGATCAGGCGGGCGCTCTGCACGTCGAGGCCGCTGGTCGGCTCGTCGAGGAACAGGATCTCCGGCCGGGTGACGAGTGCGGCGCAGAGCATCAGGCGCTGTCGGAGCCCCTTCGAGAGGGCGCGCGCCTTGTGCTTCTTGCGGTCGCCGAGGCCCAGCGCATCCAGGAGACGCTCGCCCTCGCGGATTCGCTCCTGGCGCGGGACGCCGTGCAGCTCGGCCATGAGCATCACGTTCCGCCAGACGCTGAGGTCCAGATAGACGTTCGCCTCTTCCGGCACGACGGCGAGATGTGCCCGCGAGAGCAGCGCCTCCTTGCGGATGTCGTGCCCCTCGATGGACGCCGTTCCCTCGGTCGGGTCGAGGACGCCGGTGAGCATGCGCACCGTGGTCGTCTTGCCCGCGCCGTTCGGGCCGAGGAAGCCGAACAGCTCGCCCTGCTCGACCCCGAAGTCCACGTGGTCCACCGCCGCCAACTCTCCGAAGCGGCGGGTCAGGCCCTGGACGTCGATCACCACGCTCATGGCTACGTGCTCTCCTTAGCGAATCGCACCCAGATGCCGAGGCCGGCCGCCGGATCGTCGGCGGGGAGGCCGCCTTCCCCCGCCACCTCGAAGTCGGCCAGGCCAGCGTCCCGAGCCCAGCGGCGGAACGTTCCCGACTCGCGCAACTCGCGGAAGCGGCGCACGGCCTCCGGCCCGTTTCTGCGAACGCCCTCGTGGCGCCGGCGGGTGAACTCGCGCCTCGCCCAGGCGGGGTAGCCGGCGCCCAGTCCGCCGCCGATCATGGCCTTGCCGCCGGGACGCAGGACGCGATGCACTTCCTTCAGGCCTTGAGCCGGATCGTCCCAGAAGAAGATCGAACCCCGGCTCACCGCGAGGTCCACGCACGCGTCGGCCAGGGGCATCTCCTCGGCCCTCCCGAGGACGGTCACGACCCGCGACTCCAGGCCCTGCTCGCTCGCCGCGGCAAGCGCGCTGCCCAGGGCATCCGCGCGGGGGTCCAGAAGAACCAACACGCTCTCGGGCGAACGCGCCGCCAAGGCAAGCCCGACCCCGCCAGACCCGGCGCCCACGTCCAGCCACACTCCCGCCCGCGGCCGGCACAGGGACATCACGTCCTCGGCCACATACGGGTAGAGCGACGGCAGGTTCTCATCGGGGCCTGATTGAGCGTTTCGCACAGACCCGCGCCTCCTTCTGCCCATCTGCTCTCAGGAGCCGGCCAGCCGCCCGCCTTCGTCAGACCATCACCACCCTGTCGGAGTCCCGCACCACCTCATATTGGTCCTTCAGTGTTGACAGCGGGCAGACCTCCGACCCATCGGAGTTGCGCAGCTTCAAGCAGGCTCCGCAAGCGAGGAATTGACCGCCCGCGTCCAGGACCTGTTGCGCCTGCGCCTTCACGTCGAAGTTCGGGTCCTCGATCTGGTCGATCTCCACCCCCTTGCCCGAGAGAAAGATGCGCACTTCGTCGCCTTGTTCCAGGCTGTACAGGGCCAGCCGCAACGCATTGAAAACCGTTTCCGGATCGGTTTGGGTCACGATCATCCCGAGCTTCATCAAGCAGTCTCCTGTCGATCTGTGGCGCCTCTTCTCCGCGAGAGCACCGCCGCAACCGCAACCGGATACATGCAGGGCGGGCGCCGGGGGCA
>CAZDNN010000728.1:0-2905 GCA_964506385.1 uncultured Planctomycetota bacterium | reverse complement strand
GAATCGCGCGCCGAGCTGGTTCGCGGCCTGGGCCGGGATGTCGAGGTTGATGCTGCTCACCTGCACCTTCTGGCCGAGGTTGAAGCCGAGCTTCTCCGACAGGTCGTCCCACGCCTGGTCAGGCATCTTGGGGACGGCCGATTGCGGCGCCTGCTGCGCCTCGGCAGTCTTCCTGAGCTGCCAGTCGTAGTTCCGCCAGATGAAGCGTCGCAGCTCGCCGCTGGGCTTGCCGCCGCCGGTCGCCGCGCCGCTGACGTCGCGGCCGTCGGTGAGGAGAACGATGCCCTTGCCGGCCTGGCCCTGGGCACGCTGCCGGGCGATGTTCCCGCCGAGCTCCACCTGTGGGCCGCGGACCTTGCGGTAGTTGGCGAGCAGGTCCTCGATCTGGCGGTTGACCTCGGGCTGGTGGACGACCACGATGCGGCCGTTGCGGTAGCTGATGGTGTAGCCGGGCGCCTCGCCAGCCTTCCCGTCGGGCTTGCTGTCGCCACGACTCCACGTGCCTGGGGCGATGGTCCGGCGGATCCGCTCGAGCACGGCCTCTCCGGTCAGTGTCTCCTGGTCGTCGTCGGGCTTCCCCTTGGCGACGGCCCGCTGCCGGCCGCTGAGGTCCTTGATGTCGATCGTCAGGTCGGTAACGTCGTACATGCGGAGGACAGGCTTGTCGCTGATGCGGTCGGGCTTGGAGATGAACACGGCCTCGTCGCGCAACGTGTGCTTGAGGTTGGCGAGCTTGCACAGCCAATCGAGCGCCTTGCCGACGGGCATGTCCTGCACCTTGAGGGTCACCGTCGGCGCGTCGTCGCGGACCGCATCGGGGTCCAGCACGAAGTTCGCGCCGGTGACGCCGGCCAGGAAGGCCACGGTGTCCTGGATGGGCGTCTCCACGAAGTCGAACGACACCTTCTTGCTGGCCATCGTCTCGCGCAGCTCGGCTTCCCACTTCGGCGTGGTGAGCTCCTCGCCGCCGATGGTGGTGACCCGCCCCGGGCGTCCGCCCTCGTGCCTGGGGGCCTCGCGCTGGAGGGCGCGCTGGCGGGTGGTCTGCTCGGCGAGGGAGAGGAGCTTGTCCCTCACCTGCTTGCTGGCCTCGCCGAGATTGCGGAGCTTACGGGCCGTCTCGAGGGCGGCCTCGTAGTCGCCGGCGCGCTCGAGCTTCTCGACCTCCTTGTAGAGCACCTGGGCCTGGCCGGCCTCTTTGTCGCGGACCTCGGCGAGCTTCTCCTCGATGACGCCGAGGCGGGCGTGCTGCTCGCGCTGGCCGGCGCCCTGCTCGAGGAGCTTGCGGCCCAGCGAGCCCGCGGCCTCGAGCTGTGCCCTGGCCTCCGACAGCCGCCCCTCCCGGGCAGCCTTAAGGCCCTTCTCGAGGAACTCGACCTGCTGCTGCTCCTCCTTGACCGAGAGCTGCTCCTGCCTCTTGTGGAACTGCGCGCCCGCCGCCTTCTCCGCCCGCGACTTCAGCGCGAGCTTGCCCTGGGCCAGGCGGATGTTGGAGAGCAGGCGGCTGGCGTTGAGCGCCTCGTTGGACTTCGGGGTGAGCTCGAGGACCTTCTCGAAGTTCTTCGCGGCGTTGGCGAAGTCGTTGTTCTCGTAGAAATCCCTGCCCGCGCGGTAGTAGTTGCGGGCAAGCAGGCTGGGGCTCACCTCGAAGGAGCTCTTGGACTTGGCGGCCGGCGGCTTCATCACGGGTACTGGCATGTCCTCGACGGGGGCTGTCGGCTCCGGCTCGGTGGCGGGTGCTGTCTCAGCGGGGGCCCGTTTCGCGCCGCGTCGGGCGCCGAACCACCCGAGGATGCCCAGGCCGCGGCGGCGGGGCGACGGCTCGCCCTCCTTTGACGGCTTCTCTTTGGGCTCGGGCGTGGGCTCCGGCTTCGGCTTCTTCTCGGGGGGCGGCGGCTCGGGTGCGGCTGTGGGGCGGGCCATGCCCTTGTAGCCCTCGACGGCGATGCCGCGGCCGTAGCCGAGGTCCGCCTTCGCCGTCTCGCTCGAGTACTGCTCGACCTTCCGCAGCGGCCCCGTCCAGCGGCCGACCCGCATGCCCTCGGGCACGTATGCCTCGCACCAGGCGTAGGCGATGGGCAGGTCAATGCGGGGCAGGGGCAGCGCCGTCTCGCCCCGACGCTCCAGAGGCCCCAGGCGGCACATGTAGACGACTTCCACGGGAAACGTCACGAGGCCCTTGACGCTGGCCTTCGACCGCACCAGCGGCAGGAGCCACGCATCGGCGGCGCCCGGCACGGGCGTCAGCGGCCGCGTCTTCTCGTTCACCCGCGCCAGGAGGGCGGTCGCGCCGCGAGGCAGGTCGAGGCGGAGGAACTGGCGGGTGCGGTTGCGGACCTCGTAGGTCGCCTTGCACACGAGCGTGCCGTCGCCGCGGAAGCTCAGCTCGTAGTGCGCGAGGTCGGCGATGGACTCGCGGAGGGCGAACTCCCCGAGGCCCATCACATCCACCGCCGCCGACCACTGCCCGGCTCGCAAATGCTTCATCCCAGCCGCCAACAGCTCGATTTCCGCCAACGCCTCTGCCCGATCCCCGGTCCACCTCTCGCCCGCTTCTGCAACCCCAGGCCAGATCAGCTCGAGCAATTCCACGTTCTGCGCCGAACCCAGAAACTGCGTCAACCCTTCCCAGCACCTTCGCCGCTGATCCGCGGACACTTTCCCATCACTGCGGCGGTACAATGCCCCCAATCGCGACCGGCCCTGCAACAGCAGCAACGCCGCCTCCGCCGACCTGCGATCGCTTGCGCGCAGCCGCCCATCAGCCAGTTTCGACAGCGCCGCCTTCACCAGCCGGTCGGCCTGGTCCGCCTTTCCCCTCGCCAGCGCCAACTGAATCCACTCAATCGCCAGGTAAAGATTCTCGGCAGCGTTGGCGTCTCCCGCCGCACCCGCCAGCGCCGCC
>CAZDNN010000727.1:0-2907 GCA_964506385.1 uncultured Planctomycetota bacterium | reverse complement strand
CACGTCGAGGTCGCCGGGGTAGGAGCCGTCGTGCTCGAGGAGGCGGAAGCCGGTCTTCTCGAAGAACTGGTAGAGCTTGCGGAAGTAGGCCTGCCCCCACTTGCTCGTGAGGGCCGGGCAGTTGCCGAAGGTGGGCGACATGCCCTTGGGCGAGACCACGTCGTTGCCCCCTCCGACCCGCCGCGAGGCCAGCAGCGAGTAGCCGCCGATCTCGATGCCCTTGCTGCGGGCGTAGTCGGCGAGGCCCTTGCACAACGCGAGGTACTGCGGGCTGTCGTTCTCGATGTTGAAGCCGCTGCCGAACGACAGGATGATCATCTCGAAGCCCACCTCGGCGCACTGGTCTATCGCGCCCCGTACCGCCTCGGGCTTGGCCGTGCGCATGTGCATCATCAGCGGGTTCTCGGTCACCCACGGTGCGATGGTGCGGTACATGCGGCGGAGCGCGAGGCCGCGGCGCTCGCGGTCGGTCGAGTCGTAGACCAGCTCGAAGGTGCGGAACGACTCGAAGGTCTTGCCCGGCGCCACGTCCTGCGCGGGGCCGAAGGTCGGCTCGACGACGAGCAGGCAGGGCTGTTGCTTGCGGTAGTTGACCTGGGTGTGGAACTGCGGGTCGGGCCGCCAGTGGACGACGTGGCGATTGGCGTTGTCGGGCTGGAATCCGCCGAAGGCAAAGTCGGTCTCGGCGTGGATCGAGGTCGGCCGGGGCAGGGTCACGCCGTCGCGGGTCTCCACCCAGTTGAAGTCCTCGACCACGGCCAGGGTCTCGGCGGTGAAGCGATCGACCGTGATCGTCTTGCCGGTGGGGTTGTGGACGGTGATCCACTTGCTCAGGACGGGGACGCCGTCGTAGAGCTCGTAGTGGACGGAGACTTGGACCTTCTTCGCCCTCTCGTGCTTCGCCCTCAGCTCGGCCAGTGCCTTCTCGTCGAGGTCGCTGTAGGCGGCGAAGCGGAGGACGCGCAGGCGGACAAGCTCGCCCTTCTCGCCGCCGAAGTCGCCGCCGCCGCCCGAGATGCCCATCTTGCCGATGCGCACGGCCAGCGGCTCGCCGAGGCCGGCAGCCCGGAGCGTGTGGACCGTGCGCCAGGCGCCGTCGGTCGGCCTGGCCTCCAGGTGCAGCGCGCCGTCCTGAAGCCGCAGCCGCAGCGTCCACGGCTTCGAGAGGTCCATCTCGTGCAGCCCGCCGAGACGCAGAAGCTCCCGGCCGCCGTGGGACGCAGCGAACATGGGCTTCTGGTAGCCCGCGTCGCCCCCTGGGCGGATGTGGAACCTCACCACGCGAGCCTTGAACACCAGGGCGATGCCCGGGCCCCAGCTTGCGCTGCGGTCGGTGCCGACGTCGATCGTCGCCTCGACCAGGCGCGTGCCCTTTGGCAGGGGGCGCTCGACGAACACCGCGGTGTTCGCCGGCGTGTAGATCTCGCCGACCTTCCCCTCGTTGGTGAAGGAGCTGCGCTCGTGGGCCTTCGATGTGTGGACCTTCCACGCGGGGTCGAGGGCCGCGAAGTCATCCTCGGCCAGGAGCCTGCGCCCCTCTGTGCTGCCCAGTGGCGCGCTGGCGAGCGGCATCTCGTAGTCCATCCGCAGAGAGACGCCCGGCGGCGGCCAGGCGGCGTCGGGCGCATGGTGCCGCACGCGCTTCCAGGCGAAGCGTTCCCTGGGCTTGCCGACCTCGAAGCCGACGAACTGAAACGCAGCGGGGTCGGCCTCGAGCTTCTCCAGCCACTCGGGCAGCAGGTAGGCGTAGTTGGGCTGGCCGGTGAGGCCGCCGACGTCGTAGCGCACGCCGTTGATGGTCACTGCCGCCTCGGGCTTCACGCCGCGGAGGATCGCCTGGCCGGTCATCAGGTTGTCCAGGCCCACGGTCGCGCCGTTGGGCGCCAGGCGAAAGGTCCGCCGCACCAGGCCGTTGTCGAGCGCGATCTCGTCGCCGTGGGCCGTGCGATGCACCCCCGCCTTGAACGGCGATCCATCGAGCAGCCAGTCGGTCGGGGGCGCAGCACTCCGGTCAGGCAGAGGCGGCAGCGACGCGGCAGCCACCCCACGCCCATCCGCCAACGAGGCACCGAAGACGAGAAGGCAGGCCCCGAGGGCGGCCGACGCGAGTACGCAGTGCATGGGACGCTCTCTCAACACGGTGACCGTGAACTCACTGGTGACTGGCTCAGGGTAGTGGGTGGCGTCGCGCGTGTCAAGACAGGGCGGGGGCTGTCGTGCGTGCGCGGGCGGCCGGAACTCACAGGGTCCGACGCTCCCGCGCCGCCAGCAAGGCGGTGGCAGACCCCGGAACCAGCAGTGCGTGTTGACCGAACCGAGCCGTCGCGCTAGCCTTAGTGGCGGTCGCTACCGCAACGCTCTGTTTTGGGGGCGGATCGATGACCGGCAAGGAACGCATGTTGGCGGCGCTGGCCCTCGAGGCGCCGGACCGCCTGCCGTGCACGGTGCACCAGTGGCAGCAGTACCATCTGGACAAGTATCTGGGCGGGATCGACGATCTCGCCGCGTTCCGCAGGTTCGGCCTCGATGCGGCCATTGCATACTTCGAGGCCATCGGCCAGTTCTGGATGCCTGAGGCGGTGGACGTGGGCGACCTGTCGCCCGACTGGCGCGACGAGATGACCGTCGTCAAGGACGACCCGAACGACCGCATCATCCACCACACGATCTCCACCCCCGGCGGCACTCTCACATACAAGACCGGCGGCAACGCCTACACGACCTGGATCACCGAGTATCTCATCAAGGAGCCCGAGCGGGATCTCGACCTCATCGAGCGCTACATGCCCGTCCCCGCCCTCGACCAGCGGTCCATCACCGCGGCCTACGACCGCCTGGGCGACGACGGCATTCTGCGCGGCTTCGTGTGGGGCGACCAGGCCGGCTCGTGGCAGCACGCCTGCTGCC
>CAZDNN010000726.1:0-2924 GCA_964506385.1 uncultured Planctomycetota bacterium | reverse complement strand
TGCGGGAGCCTCCGTCTGCTGGCAGCCCGTGGCAGAAGTCCGTTCGGACTGCGTGCGGGTCTTCGGGCCGATCTCCGCGTTGCGAGATCTCGACGAATCCACCGATTCGCCTGCGATCTCGCGCCTTGACCTCGGCCCGAATCCCTCGCACTCGTCTGCGAAGGACTTCTGCCACGGGCTGCTAGGGGGCGGGCGAGAAGTGCTCGACGATCTCCGGCTCGAGCGCGCGAGGGCGGCCGTCGCGCCCGACGCAGGCGTGCACGGTGAAGCCGACGGCGATCGTCCGCGTGCCGTCGACAGTGGTCATCCGATTGGTGAAGGTCATCCGCGCGCGGCCGAGGGCGGGCACGGCGGTCGTGATGCGGAAGCGCTCGCGGGCGCGCAGCGGCGCGCGGTAGCGGCAGTAGGCCTCGGCCACCGGCAGGTAGACGCCGCGGCGCTCCAGCACGCTGTAGGGCAGGCCGACGGCGCGGGTCAGTTCGTTGCGGCCCTCCTCGAACCAGGCGTAGAAGCTACCGCAGTAGGCCACCCCCTGCTGGTCCGTGTCGGCGTAACGGACCCTGATCTCGTGGGTGTGCTCCCGCGAGCCCTGGGGCGTCGGGATCAAGTGGCGGCCGACCCGCTCTGAGATGACGACCTTGCCCACCCGCTCGTCGGCGGCATCGAGCATCTGCTCGGGTAGCGGCTGCACGCGGCCTTTGTGGCTGAGGTAGCAGTCGGCCAACCGCCCGACGGCCAGCACCTCGCCGTCCTCGACCCGCACGATCTCGTTCTCGAGCAGGAAGCGCTTCGGCGCCGCCGCCGACAGGCGCGTCCGCACCGTCAGCAGGTCGTCGTAGCGCGCGGGCGTGACGTAACGGCAGTAGGACTCAGCGACGGTGAGGGCAAAGCCCCTGGCGTCCATCTCGGGCACGGGCAGGCCGAGGCTTTCGAGGAAGTGGCACTCGCCGACCTCCTGCCACGCGAAGTAGCTGCCGTAGTAGGCCACGGCCTGCGCATCGGTGTCGGCGTAGCGGACGCGGAAAGGGGGCGATTCGGTCTGCATCAGGGCTCCGCAGGCTGCCTTGCAATGGGGGCGGGGTTATTATACAATCCGGTGAGTTCCCGTCAACGAAGCGGAATCCCCAGCGGAAAGGGCGTTGCATGGCTCTGATCACCGACGCGGCGCAGGCGCGAGAGGTCTTCGAGGAGGCCCGCGAGAAGGGCGCGGCGCTGCTCAATCTCAACCCCGAGTGCCCCCGCGGGATCGAGGCCTGCCTGCGAGCGGCGAAGGCCCTCGGCGAGCGGGTGGGCGCGCCGGATGTCCCCTTCATCCTCTCGATCTGCGGGGTGTACGACCACAGGCCGCAGATCAAGCTCTACACGAGCCTAGGCGAACCGCTCCTGGGCTTCGCCGCCTGGGCCTCGCAGGTGAAGTTCTACACCGACCCCGATGGCCCGTTCGGCCAGGTGCGGGTCATCACCCATCTCGACCACGGGCAGCCCGACGGCGACCGGATCATCCTCGAGGAGCGGGTGGACTTCCTGGCCAGCGTGATGTTCGACGCGTCGGCCCTGCCACTCGAGGAGAACATCCGCCGCACGGCGGCCTACGTCGAGCGCTTCCGCGACCGGACCGTGGTCGAGGGCTGCGTGGACGAGATCTTCGAGACCGGCACCGGCGAGCAGAAGAACCAGATCACCACCGTCGAGCAGGCCAGGCGCTACGTGGATGCGACGGGGGTGGACCTCATTGTGCCGAACCTCGGTACCGAGCACCGCGCGTCGGCCCGCGAGCTCCACTACCACGGGGACCGCGCCCGCGAGATCAGCGCCGTCGTGGGCAAGATCCTCGTCCTCCACGGCACCTCGAGCCTGTCGCCCGAGGACTTCCGCCATCTGAAGGACGACGGGATCATCAAGGTGAACCTCTGGACGGCCGTCGAGAAGGCCGGCGCGCAGGCCGCCGTGCGCAACGCCCTCGAGGAACTGGGGAACATCTATACCGAGGAGGAGCTCCGCGAGCTGGCCGACGCGGGGTTCGTGGGCGACCGCGTGTTCGAGGACGGCTACGTCACGGACGTGGCGGACGGACGGCTGTATCCGAAGCTCAGCCAGTTTGCCGAGTGTGTGCGGCGGGATGCCTGGGTCGAGGCCGCGCAGGAGCTGGTCGAGTCGTGTCTCGAGGACCTGGGCTACGAAGCGTTTGGGCGGTGATGGACATAGAGCAGACCCCTCCCCGGAAGCGGAAGGTCACGCGGTTCCTGCTGACCGGCCTGGCGACGCTCCTGCCCGCCGTGCTGACCGGGTACATCGTCGTCGCGATCTACCACTTCGTCGAGCGGAACCTCGGCCAGTGGCTCGCCGAGCGGCTGGCCTGGATCATCGGCTACGTCCGAACCGACCCGTCGGGCCGCACGGTGGCCGATCTCAGGCCGTGGATCATCGCTGCTGGCAACGTGCTGGCCGTGGTGATCGTCCTCGGCGCAGCCATCGTCGTCGGAGCACTCGCCGGCAGCTTCATCGGGCGGCGGGTCATCCGGGCCGGCGAGCTGTTCATCCTGCGGATCCCCTTCATCAGGGTCGTCTACCCCTACGTCAAGCAGGTCACCGACTTCGTCTTCAGCGAGAAGAAGGTCACCTTCCGCAAGGTAGTAGCGGTGCCTTACCCGAGGAAGGAGGTCTACGCGATCGGCTTCGTCACGGGGCAGGGCTGGCGGACCATCAACGAGCGGACAGGACGGGACATGGTGCAGGTGTTCATCCCCAGTTCGCCGACGCCTGTGACGGGCTACGTGGCCTTCGTGCCGCGCGAGGACATCATCGAGCTGCCGATCACGGTGGACGAGGCGCTCCGCTTCAGCATCTCCGGCGGCGTCATCGTGCCGCCGCAGGAGCTGCTCCAGCACCCAGGTGCTCCGGGGGCCGACAGCGAGGAGAAGGAG
>CAZDNN010000725.1:0-2932 GCA_964506385.1 uncultured Planctomycetota bacterium | reverse complement strand
GCCGCAAGCCTCTGCCGGCTCGGCGGGAGCGTCGCCCTCCCGCAGCGTGCCGTGTGTGTCGATCCTGGGGGACTAGAGTCCCGCCGCCTGGCGGAGGGCCTCGACTTTCTCGGTCTGTTCCCAGGTGTAGATGTTGGGGTCCTCGTGGCCGAAGTGGCCGTGTCGTGCCGTGTGCTTGAAGATGGGGCGACGGAGCTTGAAGTAGTCGATGATGGCCCGTGGGCGGAGGTCCCAGTTGTCGGCGACGATGGCCTCGATCTGCTCCTCGGGGAGCTTGCCCGTGCCGTAGGTCATGACGGTGACGCTGAGCGGCTCGGCGACGCCGATGGCGTAGGAGACCTGTACCTCGCAGCGGTCAGCGAGACCCGCCGCCACGACGTTCTTCGCCACGTGCCGCGCGGCATAGCTGGCCGACCTGTCCACCTTGCTGGGGTCCTTGCCGCTGAAGGCGCCTCCGCCGTGGCTGCCTCTGCCCCCGTACGTGTCGGCGATTATTTTTCGGCCGGTGAGGCCGGTGTCGCCGTGGGGGCCGCCGATGCAGAAGCGGCCGGTGGGGTTGACGTGGTAGATGGTGTCGGCGTCGATCAGGCCCTCGGGGAAGGTGGGCTTGATGAGCTGCTCGATGATGTCGTCCTTGAGCTGCCCCTGCCGGTCGTTCATTTCCTCGGTGTGCTGCGTGGAGATGACGACGGTGTGGACGCGCACGACCCGCTCGTCCTGATACTCGACGGTGACCTGGCTCTTCGCGTCGGGGCGCAGATACGGCAGTACCTTGCTCTCCCGCAGCCGCGTCAGCTCCGCGAGCAGCGTGTGCGAGTAGGCGATTGGGAACGGCATGAGGACCTTCGTCTCGCGGCACGCATACCCGAACATCAGGCCCTGGTCGCCGGCGCCCTGCTGATGGCTCTCGGTCGCGGTCACGCCCATGTCGATGTCGGCCGACTGCTTGTCGATTGCGGTGATGACCCCGCAGCTCTCCGCGTCGAACCCCGTCTTGGGGTCGGTATACCCGATCTCGCGGATCGTCTGACGCGCGATCTCGGGGATGTCGATCACCGCGTCCGACGTGATCTCGCCCGACACGACCACCAGCCCAGTCGTCACCAGAGTCTCGCACGCCACCCGCGACCCCGGGTCGCCTGCGATATACCCATCGAGCACCGCATCCGAGATCTGGTCCGCCACCTTGTCAGGGTGGCCCATCGACACGGCCTCACTCGTGAACAGATACCTGCGTCCGCTCATCGACCTGTGCTCCCTTCTCCCGGGGCAGCGGTGAAAAAGCCATCCAGTGCATCCAGCGTCCGACGGGTCGCGCCGCGGTGGTGGTCCACCACCCCCCGCGCCCGCGCGCCCAGCGCCATGGCCGCTGGCGGGTCCGTCAACAATCTCCTCAGCGCCTGCTCCAGCTCGGCGGCGTCCGCCACGCACAGAGCCGCCTCGCGAGCGAGCAGCTCATCGGTGATATCGCGGAAATTCGCCGTATGAGGGCCAAACAACACCGGCCGCGCCAGCCCGGCAGGTTCCAGTATATTATGTCCGCCGCGCGGGATCAAGCTCCCCCCCACGAACACCACGCTCCCCAGCCCGTACACCACCGCCAGCTCACCCACCGTGTCGAGCAGAATCACCGCATCGCCCGACCCCTCCTCGCCCGCCTGGAGCGCCGTCCGACGCACACACGGCAATCCCGCCTCCCGCACCAGCGCCTCCACCGCGTCGAACCGCGCCGACTGCCGAGGCGCCAGCAGCAGACGCAGCCCTGGGACATCGGCCCTGAGTCTCTGGTAGATCGACACCAGCGCCTCATCCTCCCCCGGCCACGTGCAGCCCCCGACGATCAGCGGCTCGTCCATGCCCAGGCCGAAGCTCGCCGCCAGCTCGGGGTCGCGGCACTCCGGCGCACGCTCCGGCGCCGCATCGAACTTCAGGTTCCCCGTCACCACCACCCGCTCGGGGTCCGCGCCCAGCGCCACCGCGCGCTCGGCGTAAGTCTCATTCTGGACGCAGCACAGGGCGATGCGATCGAGCCAGCGCCGCACCAGCGGACGGATCAGGCGGTAGCGGGGGAACGAGCGGTCACTGATCCGCCCGTTGACGATCGCCACGGGACTGCCCAGCCTCTGGGCCGTCGCAAGGAAGTTCGGCCACAACTCCAGCTCTACCAACAGGACGAGGTCTGGGCGGATCCGTCGCAGCGCGCGGCGGACCATCCAGGAGAAATCGAGGGGGAAGTAGAGCGCCCGGTGCTCGGGATAGCGTTTCGCCGCCGTCTCGCGGCCCGTGTGGGTCGCCGTCGAGAGCACCAGGTCCCAGTCGGGCCGCTCCGCCTCCAGCGCCGCCACCAGCGGCTGCACGAGCGTCATCTCCCCCACCGACACCGCGTGCACCCACACACACGGCCCGTCGCCCTCCCGCGGCGCCACGTCGCCGAAGCGCTCGGGGAACCCCGTCCGATACTTCCTGTCGGTCAGTGCCTTGTAGAGGAGGAACGGCGACGCCGCGATCGCGCCCGTCAGATACGCAACATCCAGCAGCATCGCCATCGTCCGCGTTCGCCGAGAGGTATCGGAGACCCCTGCCTTCGGGACGCCGCATTCTACCAGATGACGTCACCGGGCGCGAATGGGAGGTGTCCTGCACGCCCCTTCAATCGTCCTCGTCGTCGTCCTCGTCGTCGTCCTCGATTTCCCCTTCTTCCCCCTTCTCTGGGGGCACCCTTCTTGAGGAGAAGGGCTTCCCCCAGACCCCCTCCGAAGACCTTGTACTGGATACTGGATGCTGGATGCTGGATGCTGGCGGCCCTTGCCGACCGCTGACCGCTGACCGCTGGATACCGTGTGAGCGGGGTCAGGCGGGCTGGTGGGAGCGGAGAGGTTCTGCTCGCCGATTGGCAACCCCAATCGCCGAGCAGCCTTCGCCACCGCCTGCG
>CAZDNN010000724.1:0-2944 GCA_964506385.1 uncultured Planctomycetota bacterium | reverse complement strand
AGCAGGCCGTGTGCGAGCTGTGGCCGAAGTCCCGGCTCTACGAGAAGCAGAAGGCCACGCTGGCGGGGCTGAAGGTCGGCGACCGCGTCCTCTGTGAGCCGTTCCACCTCGAGCCGGAGCACGATCATCTCACGGTGGTCGAGGAGTTGCGAAAGGCCGAATGATGCCGGTGTGCCGACCCGGCCAGGGCTGGGGGCCGAGCTGCCGCTCACGTCGCCTCGGCCCCCGTCCGCATCCTGAGAGGACAGGGTGTTGAGACCACTCGTCGCTGCCGCGGGTGTCCTGTGCGGCCTCGCGGCCACCGCAGGCCCGGAGGTGAAGGTCAGCCGGAACACCCAGCGGCTGATGCCCTACCAGGTGTTCGAGCTGACATTCCAGTACGAGGGGAAGGTCGCCGACCCGACGTGGGACGTGACGATCGACGTGGCCTTCACCTCGCCGAGCGGGAGGACGGTGAAGGTCGGCGGCTTCTTCTACGGCTCGAGCAAGCCGCAGAAGCCCAAGGTCCGCGAGTGGACGGACAACAGAGGTCGCAAGCGCTCGTCGGCGGAGTGGCCCTGCGACCCCGCCGATCTGTGGAAGGCGCGCTACGCGCCGAGCGAACTCGGCGAGTGGGCCTTCGCCTGGACCTTCCGCACCCGCGGCGGCGGCAGCGCGAGCGGCAAGGGCACGTTCCACGTCGTCAAAGGCCGCGTCGCGAGCAAGGGCTGGGTCCGCATCAACCCGCGGAACCCGTTCCGCTTCGTGTTCGAGGATGGGAGCCCCTTCTACCCCGTTGGCTGGCAGGACGGGGTGTTCGACAACAACCACAACGGCTCGGCCATGGACGCCAAGAGCATGGAGGGCCCCTTCCGCCTCGACAACGCCGACAAGCGGCCGAAGCCGCCGCCAGGGGCGATGTTCGTCCGCGGCCCGTCGTTCAATCCCGTCAACGGCGACGTGTACTTCGGGCGCCACGCTCGCGCGGGGTTCAACCTCTGGCGCTTCTCGCCCCACAACTTCTCCATCCCCGTCTTCGATATCGTCTACGACACACAGAACCCCGTGCCCGCCCGCATCCGCTGGGAGCAGGCGCGGATGGTGGACGAGATGCTCGCCCTCACCCGCAAGTACGGCGTCCGCAACTTCTACGGCATCTTCGGCTTCGCCAAGGTCTTCAACCAGCAGGCCGACGACGAGCGGGCAATGGCCAAGGTCAAGGCCCTCGTGAAATACTCGGTGGACCGCTGGGGCGCCTTCGTCGACTTCTGGGAGCTGCTCAACGAGCAGAAGGCGTCCGACGGCTGGTACAAGGTCGTCATCCCCTATCTCAAGTCGATCGACCCCTACGCCAAGCCCGTCGCGACGAGCTGGCAGCGGCCCGATCTCGACGGCATCGACGTCTCCGCCCCCCACTGGTACGGCCGGGAGAACGAACTCAGCTCCGACCAAGTCACCGCGGGGCGGGCGAAGCGGGAGAAGCGCTTCGGCAAGCCGGTGGTCTACGGCGAGCAGGGCAACGGCGGCGGCAAGCCTGAGCTGATCCCCCAAGGCATCGGCGGGGTGTGGGACCCTGGCTCAGCGCGCCGCATGCGCGTCCGTCTCTGGAGCGCTTTCTTCCACGAGATCAGCCTCATCTTCTGGGAGACGTCATACGCCCGCGACGGCCACCACATGAACATCTGGCTCGGCCCCGAGGAGCGGCAGTACGTCCGCGCGCTCCAGGACTTCGCCCACCGCCTCGACGCGGGCCTTCGGATGGCACCGGTGAAGCTGTCCGGCCCGCAGGCGCGCCAGGTGCGTGCCTACGGGCTCCGCTCCGAGACCCGTGCCGCCGTCTACTTCCATCATGTGGCGTGCGCGCAGTGCAAGGGCGATTCGCGGAACCACCGCTGGGACCACGGCCGCGGCAAGGTCGAGGGCCTCCAGGTCACCCTCGACGTGCCGGCAGCGGCCAAGGGCTACTGGTACGACCCCCGCACGGCAGCCATCCTCGCCACGGCCAACGTGGCCAAGGGGCAACAGACGCTCCCCGCGCCGCCCTTCGTCATCGACGTGGGTCTCCTCATCACCGAGGCCGGCCCGCCCGATGTGGATGGCGACGGCCAGCCCAACGACGCCGACCCCGACGACGACAACGACGGTGTGCCCGATGCAAAGGACGCCTGGCCCCTTGAGCGCGAGGAGACGGCCGACGCCGACGGCGACCGCATCGGCGACAGCCTCGACGCCGACGTCGATGCCGACGGCAAGCCCGATGACCTCAACAAGAACGGCGTCGCCGACAACGCCGAGAGCGACTGGGACGGCGACGGGGTGCCCAACGCCAGCGCCGTGCCCTGGGACGCCTTCCCCCGCGATCCCAAGGAATGGCGCGATACCGACGGCGACGGCACCGGCGACAACGCCGACACCGACGACGACGGCGACGGCTGGCCCGACGACGTGGAGAAGAAGGCGGGGACGGACCCGCTGGATCCGCTGAGCTTCCCATAGCCGCCCCCGGCCCCGATAGGTCCTATGCGTCGTATCCGAGCGACCCTGTGCCACGCCGAAGGAGCCCTGGCATGACGCGCCTGGCCCCCCGCATCGCCCTGCTGGCACTCGCCGCGGCCGCCGGCGCGGGCGAAGCGACCGTGACCCTCGACCCGAAGGTCAAGCACCAGACCATCCGCGGCTGGAGCTGCAACCCCCACTACCTCCTGGGCAGCGCCGAACAGCGCGAGCAGGTGATCGACGACGCCGTGAACCTGCTGGGCCTCACCCGCATGCGATGGCAGCAGCCGAACGGCAACCGCAGCACCATGCGGCGCTGGGAGCTGGAGAACGACAACGGCGACCCCGACGTCGCGGACCTCTCGAAGCTCAACACCGCAGATGCCGACAAGTTCATCAAGGCATACGTCCTGCCCTTCAAGCGGCGGGTCGAGGCCAACGGCGAGCCCTTCGAGCTGTGGCTCAGCCC
>CAZDNN010000723.1:0-2951 GCA_964506385.1 uncultured Planctomycetota bacterium | reverse complement strand
GACGGGCCGCCGAGCACTACGAGGCCGCCCGCAGGTTCCGCGACGACGACGTCGAGGTCCTCACCCAGCTCACGCGCCTCTACGCCACGCACCACGAGGACCGCAAGCTGCTCTCGCCCCTTCGGGCGCTGGCCCGTCTCCAGCCCACGTCGGTCGGCTGGCTCCGGGAGCTCGGCTCCTGCCACTACCGCCTCGGCGAGCACGCCAAGGCCGAGGCGGTCTGGCGCAAGATCCTCGATGTCTACCCCAACCGCCCGAGCGCCCTCCGCTACCTCGCCCAGGCCTACGAGGAGCACGGCCTGACCGAGCGGGCTCTCGCCGTGTGGCGCAAGGCCGTCGCGGCGAGCCCGGGCGACGAGTACCTGCGCCTCCAGTTCGCCGAGGCCGCGAGCAAGGCCGGCCGCCACGTCGAGGCTCTCGCGGCCCTCGCCGCGTTCAGGACGGCCCCCACCAGCAGCCGCTCGCGGCGCGCCAGGACCATCATCCACACCGCCTTCTTCGAGCTCGACCTGCCGCGGCCCGTCCGCGCTGCCGTCGAGGACCTGCTCCGCCACAAAGCCGCTGCCGCCACCGACGTCGCCTGGGCCATCGCCGCGGCCTTCGAGCAAGCCGGCGAGCCGAAGCGCGCCGCCGGCTTCTACCGCCGCGTCGCCGCCTTCGAGCCCGACACCGACCGCGGCAGGGCCGCCGCCGCGAAGGCAACAGGCCTCGCGCCCGCCCCCAAGCCATAGCGGCCGCAGATCGTCCGGCAGGGCGCTATCTCGCGGCCCCCAGCGCCCTGCGGGCATTCTCCACGAAGGCGTGGACCCGCGCGGGGTCCTTGATCCCCGGCGACGCCTCCACCCCACTCGACACGTCCACGGCGTACGGCCGCACCTGGCGGACGGCCTCGGCCACACTCTCGGGGCAGAGCCCGCCGGCCAGAATGACGGGCTTCGGCAAGTCAACCTTCGCCGCGAGGCTCCAGTCGAAGGCCACGCCCGTGCCGCCGTGGCGCCCGGCGACCCGCGAATCCAGCAGGTAGGCAGCGGCCGGGTAGTCGGCGATCGCCGCCAGGTCGCCCTCCTCACGGACGTGGAACGCCTTGATGACGGACAGGCCCTGGCCGAGCAAGGCGCTGGCGGCCTCCGGCGGCTCGCCGCCGCTGAGCTGGACGACGGTCGCGCCCACGCGGCAGCAGGTCTCGAGGATGCGCCCGGGCGTCTCGTTGACGAAGAGCGCCACGGGGGTCACGAACGGCGGCAGTGCGTCCACGATGGCCACCGCCCGCTCGACGTCGATTCGTCGGGGGCTCTCGGCGAAGACGAGGCCGACGGCGTCGGCACCCGCGTCGGCGGCGACGAGGGCATCCTCGGGGCGGGTGATCCCGCAGATCTTCACGCGCAGCACGGCTCGAGCTCCTCGACCAGACGCTTGAAGGTCTCGCCCCGCTCCTCGAAGTTCGCGAACATGTCGTAGCTCGCCGTCCCGGGCGACAGGACGACTACGTCGCCCGGCCGCGCCGCCTCGCGCGCGATGCACACCGCCGCCGCGAGGTCGGGCGCCACCTGGATTGGCACGTCGGCCCTGCGGCGAATGGCGCCGAGGAGCTGCGGCGCCGTGGTGCCCAGCAGGACGACGGCCCTGACGACCCGCCGCGCGATCTCGCGGGCAAGGTCGCTGACGGGCAGGCACTTGTCCGAGCCGCCAGCGATGAGCACCACGGGCTCGTCGAATGCGCGGAGGGCCGCGACGGCGGCCTCGGTCGTCGTCGCCTTCGAGTCGTTATAGTAGCCGACGCCGTCGAGCTCGCGGACGAACTCCAGGCGGTGCTCGACGGCCTGGAACGTCCGGACCCGTGGCGCGGTGGCCTCCGGTGGCACGCCGCAGAGCACGGCGGCTCCCGCCGCCGCCAACGCGTTCCCGAGGTTGTGCGCGCCGCGCAGCCGCAGGTCGCCCCGCTCGAAGAGCGCGACGTGCTCGCCGCCGTCGCGCCAGAGCGCCGCCTCGCCCTCGAGCCATGCGCCGGCGTCCACGGGGCGCGCGACGCTGAAGAAGAGCGTGCGGCCATCGCCCAGCTCGCCCCAGCGGCTGACGATGGGGCAGTCGGCGTTGAGGAGCTTCGCGTCGCCCTCCCGCTGATTGAGGAGGATAGGCTGCTTCGCCGTGGCGTAGGCCTCCATCGAGGCGTGGCGGTCGAGGTGGTTGGGCTGGAGGTTGAGCACGATGGCCACGCGAGGGCTCAGGCCCGTCCACGCCAGGCGCTCGAGCTGGAAGCTGGAGAGCTCGAGCACGACGATATCATCGGGGCCGATGTCCGCGAGATCCTCGAGCAGCGACCGTCCGATGTTGCCGCCGAGCCAGACGCGCCGCGGGCCGGCCTCGATCAGGTGCGCCGCCAGGCTGGCCGTCGTGGTCTTGCCGTTGCTGCCAGTGATGCCCAGGATGGCGGCGGGGCAGAGCTTGAAGAACAGGTTGATCTCAGTGTCCAGCGCCACGCCGGCGTCGCGGGCCTTCGCCAGCCAGGGAGAGCCGTCGCGCACAGCGGGGTTCACGACGACCGCGTCGGCCTCCGTGAAGTCGGCCTCGACGTGCCCGCCCAGATGGAGCGTCACCGGCAGTCCGTCGAGTGCTGCGACCGAGTCGGCCAGCGCCTTGGCGTCCTTGAGATCCGTCACCGTAACGTCGGCGCCCGCCCCTGCCAGGAAGCGGGTCACGCCGACGCCGCCGCCCAGCCTGCCGAGGCCCATGACCGTGATGCGCTTGCCTGCGAGATCGCTTATCTGCACGGCTCTCACGCTTTCCTGTCGTCGGGGAACCACGTCGCCCACGAGTATAGCCGAACGCGAGCGTCGGTCAACCCCAGCGGGTCGAGCCGCGGCCTCGCCGCGCGGGGACGGAGGGCAATGGGTCGGGCTGATCCCACACCTGCGCAGGTGTGGGATCATGGCGGATGTTTCCCCCACCGCACT
>CAZDNN010000722.1:0-2954 GCA_964506385.1 uncultured Planctomycetota bacterium | reverse complement strand
ATGTGCGAGAACTTCTTCGATGTCAGGGCCTTTGGCGCAGTGATGTCCGGTGAGAACTTCAACTGCGGCCAGGTCCGTGGGCCCGTCCAGCTCACCTTCGCCCGCTCCTTCGACAGGGTCCTCTCCTCGGAGCATGCCATCACTCGGGTCGCCTATACGAAGGAAGAGAAGAGGGCTGCCACTACCGGCGAGACCGAGATGGGCAACAAGCACACCGTCGCCTACGGCCTCTACCGCGCCCACGGCTTTGTCAACCCCCTCTTCGCGTCCCATGCCCGCACAGGCACAGGCTTCACCGACGCCGACCTCGAGGTTCTGTGGACCGCCCTCACGAACATGCTCGGAGCCTTCGACGCGTCCGCCGCCCGGGGCCTCATGGCCGCGCGCCATCTCTTCGTCTTCGAGCACGCCTCCGCCCTCGGCGAAGCCCCGGCCCACAAGCTCTTCGAGCTCGTCGAGAGCCGCGTCCGCCTCCGCGAGGGCGTCGAGACCCCCAGAGCCTTCTCCGACTACGTCATCCCCACGGCCGACGACATCCGCGTCGAGCTCCCTGACGGCGTCACTGTCACCGACAAGGTCAACCCGTAGCGGATGCCCAGGAGGGCGCATCATGTTCACCGAGGACGACCTGCTACCCCTCTCGGCGCTCAGCCATCTGCTCTACTGCGAGCGCCGCGCCGCCCTCATCCACATCGAGCAGGTCTGGGACGAGAATCGCTTCACCGTCGAGGGCACCCTGCTCCATCAACGCGTGGACGAGCAGGGGCCGGAGACGCGCGGAGATGTCCATATCGCCCGGGGCGTGAGGCTCCGATGCCTGCGCCTCGGGCTCGTCGGCAGGGCCGATGTCGTCGAGTTCCACCGCCTCGCCGTGCGGGCGCCGCCTGAGCCGGCCGACGAAGCAACTGGCGTGGCGCTTCCCAACAGAGATGGCCTCTGGCGGCCCTTCCCCGTCGAGTACAAGCGCGGCCGGCCCAAGCCCGATCGCTCCGACGAAGTCCAGCTCTGCGCCCAGGCCCTCTGCCTCGAGGAGATGCTCGGCGTCGCTGTCCCGGAAGGAGCCCTGTTCTACGGGAAGACGCGGCGCCGGCTCGTCGTACCCCTCGATGGGAGCCTGCGCGCCGAGACCGACGCTGCTGCCGCTCGCCTCCACGCGCTCTTCGAGTCGCAGGAGACCCCGAAGCCCGTCCGCACCAGGAAATGCCAGCGCTGCTCCCTCCAGCAGCTCTGTCTGCCCGGAACCGGCATGCGCGGCCGCTCTGCCGTCGCCTATCTGCACGACGCGCTGGCCCATCGGGAGGACGACCCATGAAGCGACATCTCAACACCCTCTACGTCACCTCCCAGGGCGCCTATCTCGCCAAGGACGGCGACACCGTTCTCGTCCGCATCGAGGAGCAAACCCGACTCCGCGTCCCCGTCCACACCCTCGACGGAATCGTCTGCTTCGGCCGCGTCGGATGCAGTCCGTCGCTCATGGGCCTCTGCGGCGAGCGGGGCGTCGCCCTCTCGTTCCTCACCACGCGCGGGCGCTTCCTCGCCCGCGTCCAGGGGCCTACGAAGGGCAACGTCCTCCTCCGCCGCGAGCAGTACCGCCGCGCCGACGACCCGGACGTCTCCGCCGCCATCGCCGGTCCCATCGTCGCCGCCAAGGTCGCCAACTCCCGCACCGTCCTCCAGCGGTCCCTGCGCGACCACCCCAACGCCCCCGGCTGCCCGGAGGTCCGCGACGCCGTAGACAGGCTCGCCCGCATGCTCGACGACCTCGCTCGCAGGCCCGGCCTCGACACCCTTCGCGGCATCGAGGGCGACGCCGCACGCACCTACTTCGGCGTCTTCGACCACCTCATCACCGCACAGAACAACGAGTTCCGCTTCACCGGCCGCAGCCGCCGTCCCCCGACCGACCCGATCAACGCGCTCCTCTCGTTCCTCTACACCCTGCTCGTCCACGACTGCACCTCTGCCCTCGAAGCCGTCGGCCTCGACCCCGCCGTCGGCTACCTCCACCGCGACCGCCCAGGCCGCCCCAGCCTCGCACTCGACCTCATGGAGGAGTTCCGCGCCTACCTCGCCGACCGCCTCGCGCTCACCCTCGTCAACCAGCGGCAGGTCCAGGGCAAAGGCTTCGAGGCGACCGAGTCCGGCGCCGTGTGGATGGACGACCCCACCCGCAAGACCGTCCTCATCGAGTACCAGAAGCGCAAGCAGCAGGACATCCAGCACCCGTTCCTCGGCGAGAAGACCACCGTCGGCCTCCTCGTCCACCTTCAGGCACGGCTACTCGCCCGCACCCTGCGCGGCGACCTCGACGGCTACCCGCCGTTCCTCTGGAAGTAGGGACGCCCCATGCTCGTTCTCGTCAGCTACGACGTGAGCACAACAACCCCCGAAGGACGGCGGCGCCTCCGGCGCGTCGCCAAGGTCTGCCTCAACTACGGCCAGCGGGTTCAGAACTCCGTCTTCGAGTGCATCGTGGACCCTGCGCAGTGGGCGCGCTTCCGTGCGGAGCTGATCCGTGAGTACGACCCGGACGAGGACAGCCTCCGCTTCTACTTCCTCGGCGCCAACTGGCGTCGCCGCATCGAGCACCACGGCGCCAAGCCCTCGATCGACGTGGAGGGACCGCTGATCGTCTGACCGAGAACCGCCCCGCGAACCTCCAGCGCCCATCCACCGCCGGGGAGGTTCGCGGACGCCACAAGCTCTTTGACAATCAGAACAACCAGCGCCGGAGGCGAACGAAGCACCACCACCCGATCGCCTCGCGCGGCAGGTTCGCGGAACCGCTGTTCCTACCTCCTGGGGGTTCATCACTTAGAGCCCCCGCCATCGCCCCCCGCGCGGGGGCGCGGATTGAAACATCAAGAGCTACCCGGCCCGCATGGCGTGGAACAATCGCCCCCCGCGCGGGGGCGCGGATTGAAACAGTTGGCCCCCGCGAGAAACGGCCC
>CAZDNN010000721.1:0-2955 GCA_964506385.1 uncultured Planctomycetota bacterium | reverse complement strand
CTTCGCGGCCGGCGCGATCCGGCAGGCGACGTCGGGGGCCTTGACGAGGTGGGAGAGGGTCAGCTCCAGGCCTCCGGGCTGCGCCTCCGCGGCCGTCTGGGTGATGATGTTGCCGTTGTAGGTGTCGAACCAGGTGATGCGGTAGCGGCCAGCCGCGAGAGGCAGGACGATCGTGAAGCGCTCGAGGAGCTGCGGCGGCTGCTTTTCCTTGAGACGGCGGCTCCAGGTGTTCCGACGGTCCTGGAACCACAGGAGCGCCTGGGTGTCCGTGCGGAGGCCGACGATGCGAAGGTTGTCCCCGGCGTCGTCGCGGACAGCGACCCAGGGATGGGCGGGCCACTCGACGCCCGCGAGGAAGCGGCCGAGGGCGCGGTAGTGGTAGTAGAGGTCGTTGGGCTCGATATAGTTGTCCCACCACCAGAGCATCGGGGCGCCCGCCGCGCCGCTGAGGCAGGAGGCCCAGAGGGCGTTGTGGAGGTGGATGCCGAGCTTGTCGAGCTTGTTGAGCCGGTTGGTGCCGCCTGAGCCGTGGAAGCCGAACTCTGCGACGAGGAACGGCTTGTCAAAATGCTCGAAGTCGGTGGCCTGGTCGAGGACGAGCGCGGCGGCGTCGTGCTGGAGCGGCGAGGGCTCCCAGTCGTCGTAGATGTAGGAGTGGAGTTGCACGAAGTCGATGGCGGGCAGCGCCCAGAACTCGGGCCAGTCGGTGTAGGCGGCGAGGGTGTTGGTCACGAGGTGGCCGAAGGGGTCGAGGCGGCGGAGCTCGGCGGCCATCTCGGTGGTCCAGGTCAGCATCCACGGCTCTCTGCGCGAGAGGACGCGGCCCTTGTCGCTGCGGGCGTAGTCCATCTCGTTCCAGAACTCCCAGGCCATGATCTGCGTGCAATGGCCCCACCGCGCGGCGATGTAGCGGAGGCGGCGGCGGTAGTGCTCGCGGGCCTTCTTGTCGGTGAAGAAGTCGGTCGGGATGTGGCACATGCCGCCGTGGCCGGCCCAGTAGGGGCCGTGGCGCTTCTGGGAGAAGTCGTAGAAGTTGTCGAAGCACAGCTTGGCGTAGATGCCGTAGAGGCGGGCGAAGCGCAGGACGTGGTCGAGACGCCAGGCGTTGTCGAGCCGGTAGTCGTCGAGGCGGGGGCCTTCGAGCTCGAGGCTCCACGAGGCCATCCAGACGCGGGTGAAGTTCTCCTTCGCAGCGGCCATCTTCCGGAAGTAGCGATCGTAGTCGAACGTCTTGAGCTTGCTGTCCACCCAGCAGATGTTGTGGCCGATGGGGAAGAACGGCTGGCCCGTCGAGAACTCGAAGTAGCGGGGATTGCGCCGACTGACGCCGATGAAGCCAGGGCTCTTCGACGGCGTGGCGACGAAGAAGCCCGTGCCGCCCGACGCTTCGCCGCCGCGGGTGCGAACTGTCACCCAGAACTGGTGCCGCCCGATTGTGGTGGGCGCGAACCTCACTTTCCAGACACGCTCACCCTTCGGCGTGAGCACCTCATTGCCGTTGCTTAGCGTCCGCTCGTAGTCCTGGTAGAGGAATCCGTTGACCCGGCGCGTCCTGCCCTGGGGATCGACGACCTGGGCGGCGACGGCGATATCGGCGGGGTCGTAGGGGTTCTGGTAGTCGGCGTCGAGGCGGACGGCCAGCTCGAGGGTTTCGAACCGCCCGACCTGCGCGGCCGAGGGGGTGACCGCCACGATGCGCGGCGCCTTCCCCTGCCCGGCCTCAGCCATGGCAGCAGCAAGAGCCAGGCACCCGAAGAGACTCGGCAACCATCGCAGCATATGCGTCTGGCGCGTCCTTTCCGACCGCGAGTCTAGCAGCGGCTCGGCGGGAAGTCAAAGGCGCAGCGGGATTGCGGTCCAGACGTGGAGATGCCGTAGGTGGCTGACAATCTCGTCGCGAGGGCTTTGCGGTCAATGGGGGGATGGCGTCTGCACGACGGGAACGGCTCAGCTCTTGCCTTCGTTCGCCAGCCAGGTGATGGCGTAGCAGAGCAGCTCGCTGCCCGTCTCCAGGTTCAGCTTCTCCTTGATGTGCGCGCGATGGCTCTCGATGGTCTTGACGCTGAGGTGGAGCGCGTCGGCAATCTCGCGGGTGCCCTTGCCCCGGCCGATCATCACGAAGACCTCGAGCTCGCGGTCGGTGAGGCGCTCAACCGGCGGGCCCGCTGCGGGCGAGGCGCTGCCGACGAGCTGCGTCAGCATCCGCGAGGCCATCCCCTCGCTGAGGTAGACGGCCCCGGACAGCACGCGGCGGAGGGCGTTGACCAGTTCGTCGGTGCTTTCGTTCTTCATGATGTACCCGGCCGCCCCAGCCCGGAGGGCGCGCTCCGCGTAGATCGCCTCGTCGTGGTAGGAGAGGACGAGGATGGCGACGTCAGGGTGGCGGGCCTTGATGCTCTTGATCAGCTCGATGCCGCTCGCGTCGGCGAGCATTATGTCCACCACCGCGGCGTCGGGCTTCGATGCCCGGATGGCTTCGAGCGCCTCGTGGCCGTCGCTGGCCTCCGCGCAGACCACGAGGTCAGAATGCCGATCGAGCAGCCGCTTGAGCCCCTGTCGAACGATTGGGTGGTCGTCTACGATGAGAATCCTTGCCCGCTTGGAGAGGGGACCGACCGAATCCATGGCTGCCATGGCTGTTCCCCCGGCTGTCAAGGTGTCAAGCGGATCTGCGAGGCCGTTGGGGACGGCGCTTGGCCTCAGCCCTCCCTTGCCTCGTCCGTCTTCTCTCCTCCTTTCGTCTCCCCCTTGCTGTTCGATGGAACGGAGCAAACCACGATGGTGCCACCTTCCGCGTGGCGTCGCACATCCAGCGACGCTCCCATCACGTCGGCCCGATATCTCATGCTGCGCAATCCCAGGCCCTTCAGGCCCTCCACGTCGTCGGGCAGGCCGTCGCCATCGTCCTTGACGGTCAGCGTCGTCCCGCCATCTTCTGTCGTCAGAGCGATCTCG
>CAZDNN010000720.1:0-2955 GCA_964506385.1 uncultured Planctomycetota bacterium | reverse complement strand
GCCCCGCCTCTCAGCCAATCACTCAGTCATCCAGTATCCAGCATCCAGCATCCAGCATCCAGCGCCGATGCCGTCCGCTCACACTTCCATGATCTCGGCGGTCTTGTGGCCGAGGGCATCGTCGATGGCCTTCTCGTGCTCGCCGGTGAGTTCCTGGATGTCGTCCTTGAGGCGGAAGGCGTCGTCCTCGGGGAGGGTGCCGTCTTTCCTCTCGGCGTCGGCCTGCTTGTTAGCGTCGCGTCGGATGTTGCGGATGGCGACCTTGGCCTCCTCGGCCATGTCCTTGAGCTGTGCGACGAGCTTGAGGCGGCGCTCCTCACTGAGTGGGGGGACGGTGAGGCGGATGATCTTCCCGTCCACGCTGGGGGTGAGGCCGAGCTCGGAGGTGAGGATCGCGCGGTTCACGGCGTCCACGCTGCTGGGGTCGTAGGGCTTGATGACGATGAGTTGGGGGTCGGGGATGGCGATGGTGGCGAGTTGGCGGAGCGGGGTCTGGGTGCCGTAGTACTCGACGCGGACGTTCTCGACGAGGCCCGGTGTGGCTCGGCTGGAGCGGACGGTGCGGAACTGCTCGCGCAGGTGCTCGACGGCCTTGTCCATACGCTCGCTGGCCTCCAGGTAGATCTCGTCGTACGGCATCACGGGCCTCCCTTGGAAGTCAGGGGGTCTTGTCGGTCACGATGGTGCCGATGTCCTCGCCCCGGATAACGCGGACGATGTTGCCTGGCTCGACGATGTTGAAGACGCAGATGGGGAGCGAGTGCTCGCGGCAGAGGGCGATGGCGGTGGCGTCCATGATTCGGAGGTCTTTGGCCAGGCATTCCATGTAGTCGAGGCGCTCGTAGCGCCTGGCGTCGGGGTCGCGGTGGGGGTCGGCGGTGTAGACACCATCGACTTTGGTGCCCTTGAGGATGATCTCGGCGTCCAGCTCCGCGGCGCGGAGGGACGCGGCGGTGTCGGTGGTGAAGCACGGGTTGCCGGTGCCGGCGCCGAGGATGACGACGCGGCCTTTCTCGAGGTGGCGGATGGCGCGGCGGCGGATGTAGGGCTCGGCGACCTCGGTCATGGGGATGGCGGTCAGCACGCGGGTCTCGACGTCCAGGGCCTCCATCTTGTCCTGGAGAGCGAGGGCGTTGATGACCGTGGCGATCATCCCCATGTAGTCGCCGGTGATGCGGCTCACGCCGCGCTCGGCGAGCATCTCGCCGCGGATGAAGTTGCCCCCGCCGACCACGACGATCAGCTCGACCCCCAGCGCGTTGACGTCACGGCACTGGGTGGCGATGGACTCGATCTCCTCGAGGTTCAGCCCGCCGTCGCCGCCGAGGCTCTGGCCACTGATCTTGAGGAGGACCCGCTTCCATCGCGGGGCGTTCATAGGCGTCATTCCCCGATCTCGAGGCGCGCGATCCTGCCGACGCTGATGTTCTCTCCGAGTTTGGCGATCATCTGCTTGATGAGGTCGGCGACCGTTGTCTTCGGCTCCTTGACGAACTTCTGGCTCAGCAGACAGTGCTCCTCGTAGAAGGCGCGGAGCTTGCCTTCGACGATCTTGTCAATCGCCTGGGGAGGCTTGTCCTTGAACTGCACGCGGTAGATCTCCCGCTCCTTCTCGAGCACGGCCTCTGGCACGTCCTCGGGGGCGACCCACTGGGGCCGTGCGGCGGCCACCTGCATGCACAGGTCGCGGCCGAGGGCCTGGAACTCCTCGTTGCGGGCGACGAAGTCGGTCTCGCACTTGAGCTCGACGAGGACGCCGATCTTGCCGTTCGAGTGTATGTAGGAGGCGATGATGCCTTCGGAGGTCTCGCGGCCGGCCTTTCTGGAAGCGGCGGCGAGGCCCTGCTTGCGGAGGTGCTCGATCGCTCTATCGATGTCTCCCTCCGTCTCCTCGAGCGCTCGCTTGCAGTCCATCATGCCGATGCCGGTCCGCTCGCGCAACTCCTTGACGAGGGATGCGGGAATGCCCATGGAATGTTCCCCTATGTCAGGCGATGTAGACGAAGCCCTGCCTCAGGCGGCGGGCGGAGCATCGGGGTCGGGCTCGGGAGCATCGGGAGCAGCGGCTGCGGGCTGCGGCGCCGGCTCGGGGGCCGCCTCCGCCTGCTCGTCGGCCGATGTGTCCGCGCTGGCGGCGAGCTGGTCCTCGCCGCTGACGGCGACGCCGCCTTTGCCTCCCTCGCGCCCCATGTCGATGGCGTCCATGAGCTGGAGCAACACGACCTGGATGGAGCGGATGGAATCGTCGTTGCACGGGATACAGATATCGATGAAGTCAGGGTCGCAGTCGGTATCGAGCAGGCCGATGACAGGGAGCTTGAGCTTGACAGCCTCGCGCACGGCGATCTTGTCGCGGCGCGGGTCCACCACGACGAGGACCGCGGGCAGGCGGTCCAGATCGCGCACGCCCTCGAGGTTCCGCAGGATCCGCCGCTTCTCGCGCTGGAGGCTCGAGATCATCTTCTTGCTGAAGGTGTTGATCTCGCCCGTCTCCTCGAGGCGTTCGAGCTCCTCGAGCCGGCCGAGGCTGCGGCGCACGGTCGCGAAGTTGGTGAGCATACCGCCCAGCCATCGCTCGCAGACGTATGGCACGCCGCGGGCGCTGGCCTCCTCGCGCACGACGGGTGCGGCCTGGCGCTTGGTGCCGACCACCAGCACCGACTGCCCGTCGGCCACGAGCTGCGACAGGAAGCGGCGAGCCCGGATCAGGCCGCGCACCGTCTGACGCAGGTCAATGATGTGAATGCCCTTGCGCTTGCCGAAGATGTACGGCTCCATCTTCGGGTTCCAGCGGCTGGTCCGGTGCCCGTAGTGGACGCCAGCCTCGAGGAGGTCCTTGATCAGGATTCCTGCCAACGCTCACCTCCGACGAACAAAGCCCATGAAGGTCGCGCACTCACGATTCATGCGCGAGCTAGTCCATCCATTATAGCCATAAGTCCTGCACGGTCAACC
>CAZDNN010000719.1:0-2957 GCA_964506385.1 uncultured Planctomycetota bacterium | reverse complement strand
CTCGCGTGGAATCGATCTCGTGACACCCACACGCCGATATGATAGAATGGTGGGCTCCGCGACAGCCTCCGGCCATCCTCCGACACAGGAGCATGCGATGCCACGGCAGGTCCCGCTCGAGCGCGTGCGCAACATCGGCATCATGGCGCATATAGATGCCGGCAAGACGACGTGCACCGAGCGGATCCTCTACTATACGGGCAAGACCTATAAGGTCGGCGAGGTGCACGACGGCGAGGCGACGATGGACTGGATGGCCCAGGAGCGCGAGCGGGGCATCACCATCACGTCGGCCGCGACGACCGCCGTCTGGCGCGGCCACATGATCAACCTGATCGATACCCCAGGCCACGTGGACTTCACGGTGGAGGTCGAACGCAGCCTGCGGGTGCTCGACGGGGTGATCGGGCTGTTCTGCGCCGTCGGCGGCGTCGAGCCCCAGAGCGAGATGGTCTGGCGGCAGGCCGAGAAGTACGACGTGCCTCGCATCGCCTTCGTCAACAAGATGGACCGCGCGGGGGCCGACTTCTTTGGCGTCGTCGATGAGATCGCCAGGGAGCTGGGCGCGAACGCCGTGCCAGTGGTCATCCCCATCGGCGCACAGGACGGGTTCGTCGGTGTCATCGACCTGGTGCAGAACAAGGCGGTCTACTACGACGACGCTGACCTCGGCACGGCCTTCCGCGAGGAGCCCGTGCCCGCCGAGCTGGCGGACGAGGCGGCGGCGTGGCGGCTGCACCTCGTCGAGAAGGTCAGCGAGCTCGACGAGGGGCTCCTCGAGAAATACTGCGCCGACGAGCCCGTGACCGAGGACGAGCTCCGCGCCGCCATCCGCAAGGCCACCCACGCTGAGTTGATCTGCCCCGTCCTGTGCGGCAGCGCCTTCAAGAACAAGGGCATCCAGCGGCTCCTCGACGCCGTGGTGGACTATCTGCCCTCCCCGATCGACCTGCCGCCGGTGAGCGGCCAGTGCCTCGAGGGCACCGCCATCGAGCGGGTGCCGAGGGACGACGGCCGCCTCGCCGCCCTCGCCTTCAAGGTTGTGGCCGACAAGCACATCGGCAAGCTCATCTACGTCCGCGTCTACAGCGGCACACTGCGGGCCGGCACGTACGTGCTGAACTCGACTCAGGGCAAGCGCCAGCGGGTGGGGCGCCTGCTGCGGATGCACGCGAATCGTCAGGAGGTCGTCGAGGAGCTCTACTCGGGGGAGATCGGCGCCGTCGTCGGCCTGGCCGACACCATGACGGGCGACACCCTGTGCGCCGAGGACCACCCCATCGTGCTCGAGGCCATCGAGTTCCCAGCCCCGGTCCTCAGCATCGCCGTCCACCCCGCTAGCCGCGCCGACAACGACAAGCTCGGCCAGGCACTCGCGCGCCTCGCCGACGAGGACCCGACCTTCATCGTCAGCTCCGACCCCGAGACCGACGATACCATCCTCTCCGGCATGGGCGAGCTCCACCTCGAGATTCTCCTCGACCGGCTCACCCGCGAGTTCGGCGTCCGCGCCGACTCCGGCGCCCCGCAGGTCGCCTACCGCGAGACCATCACCACGCCCGTCGAGATCGACGAGCGGCTCGTCAAGCAGACCGGCGGCCACGGCCAATACGCCCGCGTCGTCCTCACCCTCGAGCCCCTGCCCCCAGGAAGCGGCTTCGAGTTCGAGAGCACCGTCGCCGGCGGCCGAGTCCCCCGCGACTACATCCCCGCCGTCGAGAAGGGCATCATCGCCGCCATGGCCAAAGGCCCCTGGTCGGGCTTCCCCGTCGTCGACGTCCGCGTGGTCCTCACCGACGGCGCGTACCACGAGGTGGACTCCTCGGACCTGGCCTTCCGCACCTGCGCGTCCACAGGCTTCCGCCGGGCCTTCCTGCGCGGCAACCCGGAGCTGCTCGAGCCGGTGATGGGCGTGACTGTGGTGACGCCGGAGGACTTCGCGGGCGCGGTGGCGAGCAACCTGTGCTCCCGCCGCGGCCGCATCACGGGGATGGAGGCGCAGGGGACGGCGCAGGCGGTTCGAGCCATGGTGCCACTGGCCAACATGTTCGGCTACGCCACCGGCCTGCGCAACCTCACCCAGGGCCGCGCCACCTTCACCATGCACTTCGAGCGCTACGAGGCCGTCCCCTTCGCCATCGCCGAAGAGGTCATCGAGCAGCGCAGGAAGCAGGCGGGCGGGCACTGATCCACTGACACCATAGTCCAGCCGCTGCCCGCTCCGCGATCCGCGAGATCCTCAGCGACGCCGCGTCCGCGCCTTGACGGCGGGGGCGCACCAGGCTATGATCTGGCCGGCGGGGCCGACAGCTCGGCGCCCGTGAGGCAGGGAGACCATGGACCGCGAGCAACTCGAAGCCAGAATCCACGACACCGGCAGGCAGCTCTTCGCCCTCATCGGGGACGAGCAGCCCTCGCTCTTCCAGAAGGGGCGGTGGGTCGGGAAGGTCATGGACTGGTCGATGCGCAACGAGGGGTTCAAAGTCCAGCTCTTCCGCTTCATCGACGTCCTCCCGTATCTGACCACCAGCGAGTCACTGTCCCGCCACCTCCGGGAGTACTTCGCCGATGCGGCGGACGTGCCGCCGGTCTTCAAGTGGGGGCTGAAGGGCGCCGGGCTCGGGGGGCGGCTGGGGATGCGGGTAGTAGGCGCGTCGGTGCGGAAGAACCTCGAGATGATGGCACGCGACTTCATCGTCGGCGCCCGCGTGCCAGAGACGACCCGCCGGCTGCGCAGGATCCGCGGCCAGGGCTTCGCCTTCACCCTCGACCTGCTCGGCGAGGCCACCGTCAGCGAGGCCGAGGCGGATGCCTACGCCCAGGGTTACGGCAGGCTGCTCGACGCCTTGGCCGAGGCCCAGGCCGGCTGGCCGGCGCTCGGAGATCGGGGCGGCGAGCTGGACTGGGGGGACGCGCCGAGGGTCAACGTGTAGGTGAAGCAGTCGGCGCTCATCTCG
>CAZDNN010000718.1:0-2959 GCA_964506385.1 uncultured Planctomycetota bacterium | reverse complement strand
CACAGACCAGGCGATCGAGTTCGTACCGCACGCAACACTGAGCGTTATCGGCGAGGGTGCGGTCTTGCCCCTGTCCGCAGTGCGTTCTGTGGGGAAGGGTGACAACTTCCTCTGGCGAGGTGTTGTCCATGTGTACCTCAGGCACAGTGTGAACGGGCGCGTGAGGTTCACTTTCTTCTTGGGCGGGAAACGCGACGAGTTCCTGGCCGTCAGCCAGCAGGCCCTCAGCATATCCCGCTCAGATGACACCGCCGACTCGTAGCGCGACAAGCCGTCGCAACCGAGAAAGGACGCCCAGTAGGCGGCAAGAGGCGGCAACGGGTCAGGTCTTCACACTTGCCTCTTGGCATGGGCGACGGGGGGGAAGAGCGGAGGATGGCCATGGGCGGATGTTGCGCCGAGGTCGTTGTGATCCTGCTGTTCGCCGGCGCCGTGGCGGCGGGGGCGGCGGGGGGAGAGGAGCCGGAGCGGGTGTTTCTGAAGGGCGGGGATGTGTCGCTGCTGGGGCGGATCGAGGAGCGGGGCGGGGTGTATCGGGAGCATGGCGAGAAGAGGGAGGCGTTGGCGATCTTCAAGGGGCACGGGTGGAACTGCGTGAGGCTGCGGCTGTTCCATTCGCCGAGCGGGGAGGGGGCGGTGTGCAACGACCTGGCGTATACGGTGAAGCTGGCGCGAAGGGCGAAGCGGGCGGGGTTTCAGATCCTGCTGGATTTCCATTACTCGGATACGTGGGCGGACCCGGGCCATCAGACGAAGCCGGCGGCGTGGGAGGGGCTGGCCTTCGAGGAGCTGTGCGAGGCGGTGTTCGCCTACTCCCGCGACTGCATCGCGGCCTTCAGGAAGGCGGGGGCGCTGCCGGAGATCGTGCAGCTTGGGAATGAGATCACGCCGGGGATGCTGTGGCCCGACGGGCGGGTCGGGTCTTCGAGCGCGACGTGCGCGCACCTTGCGCGCATGGGAGGCCGAGGAAAACTCGGGCTGGGCACACCTTATGGGATCGAGCGGCTTTGCGGGCCGACTCCGCCGAAGCGGCTACGTCGCCTCGCGAAGGCGGATCGATCCAGTAAGCCTTGCTCTTCGCGGGCAAGGGGTGTTCCTGCGGTCCTGTGGAAGAGGCAAACAAACCCAACGGGGTTGGCTTTGCTTTCTAGTGTGCCCAGCCCGAGTTTTCCTCTTTGGCTGCGGCCGGAGGGCGCGGTAGGGGGGAAGGGGTTCAACACGCCGAGGCAGTGGCGACAGCTTGCGGCGCTGCTCGCGGCGGGCCGTCGGGGCGTCGAGGCGGCGCTCGGGGAGGAGGAGTCGGTCGAGATCATGATCCACCACGCGAACGGCGGGAGCGTCGGTGGCACCCGCTGGCTCTTCGATCATCTGGTCGAGCAGAAGGTGGAGTTCGACCTCATCGGCCTGAGCTACTACCCCTGGTGGCACGGCTCCCTCGACGACCTCCGCAAGAACCTGGCCGCCACGGCGAAGCGCTACAGCAAGCCGATCGTGGTGGTGGAGACGGCCTACTTCTGGAACGGGGCGTGGCCCAAGGGCCATCGCCCGCGCGAGGTGGCGCCGTGGCCGCTGACGCAGGCCGGGCAGAAGGCGTTTCTCGCCGACGTCATCCGCACCGTGCGACAGACGCCCGACGGCCGGGGCCGGGGGGTGCTGTGGTGGGCGCCGGAGGCGCTGCCGGTGGGCGGCATCCGCGGCGGCCTCAACCGTCGCGCGCTCTTCGACGAGCGCGGCAACGCGCTGCCGGCCATTGAGGCCTTCGAGGAGTGACCTCGCGGGGCCAACTGCCGAATGTCAGGACCTGACCCCATCTGAGGAGATGCATCGTGAGACGACGGATTGCAGGCATTCTGGCGCTCGTCGCGAGCGCCGCGTGCGCCCTGGCGCTGGAGGCGGGCGAGGCGGCGAAGGAGTCGCGGAGCCTCGGCCATCGCTTCCTGTGCGCCGATTTCGGCGGCAACAAGGTGTACCTGGTCAACGAGGCCGGCGAGATCGAGTGGGAGTACAAGACCCGCCGGCCGCAGGACGTGTGGATGCTGCCCAACGGCAACGTCCTGCTGACCTGCGTCAAGGCGGTGCAGGAGGTGACCCGCGAGGGGACGGTGGCCTGGGAGTTCAAGACGGCGCCGAAGAATGAGATCCACGCCTGCCAGCCGCTGCCCGACGGGGTCGTGCTGATCGCGGAGTCGGGGCCGTGCCGGCTGATCGAGGTCAACCGCAAGGGTGAGATCCTCCACGAGGTGAAGCTGACGACGAAGTGCACGCGGACCCACGGCCAGATGCGGGTCGCACGCAAGCTCGCCAACGGCCACTACCTGGTGGGGCAGTACTCCGACCGCGTGGTCCGGGAGTACGACCCGGCGGGCAAGATCGTCTGGGAGTTCGCGCACCGCAACGCCTTCGGCGGCATCCGCCTGCCGGACGGCAACACCCTGATCGCGACGGGCGACGCCCATCGGGTGCTCGAGGTCGATCGCGCGGGGAAGGTGGTCTGGGAGATCGCCGAGAACGAGCTGCCGGGCAACCCGCTGCGATTCGTCGCCGGGCTCCAGCGGCTGGCGAACGGGAACACGGTGATCTGCAACTGGGGCGGCCACGGCCACGTGGGGCAGCAGCCTCAGATCATCGAGGTGACCCGCGACAAGAAGATCGTCGCCACCCTCTTCGACAACCGGCGGTTCAAGACGATCTCCGGCATCTGCATCCTGGGCGAGCCGGGCGACGCCACGAAGTTCGGCCTCCTGCGCTGACGGCCGGCGCGGCTCGCGGGCCGCGATCGCCGCCATGATCGCCGTAAGCATCGGGTTGTCAGTGGGTTATGGTGAAATGGCCCGCCAATGGCGAAAATGGCCCCCCACCATGTCGGAAATGGCCCTACTTGGCGTTCTAGACTTACGTCGATGGCTTGCGGACGAAGAGCTTGCCGGGGAGTTGTGTGACGGCCCGCTTGAGCTCGAGG
>CAZDNN010000717.1:0-2966 GCA_964506385.1 uncultured Planctomycetota bacterium | reverse complement strand
GAAGAAGGGCAGGTAGCAGAGGCCCATGACGAGTAGCGCGGCGATGTCCAGAACGATGAGATACCACGGCCAGGGGCCCATGACATCGAGCAGAGACGGCGTCACGGGCTTGTGCATGAGGAACATGTAGTTCGTCCCCATGACGCGGTTCAGGGGGATCAGGACCAGCCCGAGAGCGTTGGCGATCAGCCACGCCCGGAGGATCGAGCCCGCCGTGGGCCGGTGGCGCATGACGAACGTGGCGTAGAGCGCGCTGGTGACGATGAGCGCGTGGTACTCGAAGCAGCACACGCATCGGATCGAAGGGAAGCCCCATTCGACATTCGGCGTCAGCAGGCCCTGCATGGCGCCGCCGATGCCCCAGAAGTAGAGCAGTTCGTACCAACGGCGGCTCCCCGTGAGCAGCACGATCGGCGCGATGACGATGGACATGTCGCAGAGCTGGAGCGGCAGGAGCTCCTGCAACCGCGCGCCCGTCCACGACCACCAGACGATCAGATAGATCTCGCTGGCCAGGCATCCCCCAGCGAGGGACCACCGCACGGCCACGTCGAAGCGTCGCGACCCGGACCGGCGGACCGCCCACACAAGCGCGATCCCACACGCCAGCGAGAGCGCCAGCCAGAGGAGATGCTCCCCCCGAACGTCACGAACGGCCTGCCGCCCATCCTGTTGCCCCCTGGCGCAGGCAGAAGCCAGCGGCGCGCGTCACCCCTCCTCGACGACCTTGAAGCCCATGAGGGTGGCGAGGTGCTTGATGGACTGGAGGTGGTCGCCGTAGAAGACATCGCGGTGGAGCAGGGCCATGGTGCCGCCCTTGAGGATGCCGGCGCCCCAGTTCATGAACATGGCGCGGGCGTCGCGGACCTCGGTCCAGAACTGCGTGCGGCAGCCCAGCTCGTCGTGGGTGATCTTGAAGATCTTGCCCGTCGAGATGAGCATGGTGTCGAGGTTGACGAGCTTCGCACACGTGACCACCTGGCCGATGCGCTGCTCGACGTCGAGCGACACCCCCCGCTCGCTGTCGCTCTGGGTGCGGATGGTGAAGGGCAGGCGCTCGCCGCCCGGGCCGTCCATCCTGGTGGCGCAGGTGCAGTGGAAGTGGATCAGGGCGTTCTGCGAGGTGTCGAACACGGGGTCGCTGATGAAGCCTGGGATGTCGAAGGCGTAGCGGAAGATGAGCATGGTGAGGGTGGAGTCGATGTCACCCTCGCAGGCGCCAACGAGGCCCTCGTCGTTGAGCTTGCTGTAGGTGAGGCAGCCCTTGGCCGGGGCGCCCATGCAGTGGGAGCTGGCAGTGGCGCGGGCGCCTTCCTTGGCCATGAGGCCCTTCATGGCGAGGTAGAGGCGTGCGGAGTTGATGATCTCCTCGCGCTTGGGCTCGACGATCTTCTTAGCCTTCGAGATCCAGTAGCTCTCGGCCTCGGCCTCGGCGGCCTTGGGGTCCACGGCCTTGTGGGTCGCGATGACCTTGGTGTTGGGAACGGGGATGACCTCGGCGCCGAGGCGCTCCTTGACCTGTTTGGGGTCGCAGGCCGCGGCGGTGCCCCGCGGCGCGCCGACCTGGAGGATGCGCGTCTGGCGCAGCCACGGGCCCACCCGCATGAGGGCGACCACCTGGTCCAGCTCGCGCCAATCGCTCGTCGGCAGCAGGACGACGGGCTTGCCAGCCTTCTGCCACGCGGGGAAGTACATCCAGCCGTGGCCGCTGAAGGGCTGGGAGAAGACGGCTGTCGGCATCCCGAGCTCGACCAGCTTGCCCAGCGCGGGCGCGCCGCCGCCGTGCCCTGACAGATGGAAGAGCAGCAGGCCGTCGGCCTCCTTCGCCTTCGCCGCCACCGCCTCGATCTTCGCCGGCGGCAGCAGCTCCCCACCTGCGAACTTGACGTTGAGTTTGCCCTCGAGCGTCGCGAGATGCTGATTGAACCGCTGGACCTCCGCCGTCGGCCGCGACAGGTAGATCCCGCCCGTCCTGCCGACGAAGACCGTGTGGATCGTCACGGGCCGCAGCGGCGGCGGCCATTCTCCCCCTGCCGCCATTGCCAGCCGGCTGCCGAGCCGGCCCCCGAGCAGCATGCCCGCGGCCGCCATCCCGAGAAACTCCCGTCTGCCCGGCCCAGTGCTCATGGCATTCTCCTTTCGTCTTCTACTGGTGGGCGTGTTGCAGGCCGGAGTCGAAGTGCTCGAGCGTGGCCCGCTGGCCGAGCGCTATGCAGCGGTTGCGGAACGCGCCTGCCTCGGCGAGCGACGGCGGGCGGGCCTGGTGGGCCTCGAAGCGGGTCTGCGCGGCGTCGCTGAGGCCCAGCTCGACGTGGTAGACGGCGTTCTCGCTCATGCCGATGACCATCCCGCCGGCACCGATGCCCGTGAGCTCGGCGACGCACGCGGCCAGCGTCCGCCCTACGGCCTCAGGGGCGCGGCCGGGCCGCATGCTGAGCGAGTAGTGATGGCGGTACTGCCCCTCGTCCAGCATGATGGTGTAGAAGAGGATGACGCCCGCCGACGTGCGGGTCGAGCGGGGGTCGCCGGGCTGGGGCATCATCGGGTCGTGCTTTCGGGCGACGGCGGCGCGGGTCACCGAGACGACGGCCTGGGCGAACTCTGCGATGTGCTCGTCCGACAGGGCCGCGTCCGCCGCCCTGGCACCTCCACGAGCGCGCGAGGCAATGCCGATGACGGCGGCCACGGCGATGACGGCGGCCACAGCGAGTGCGGCGATGGCGATCCACACCTGGACGCTCTCCTCTCGAAGCGCCGCAGGCCCGACCGGTCAGCAACGGGCGCGGTTGCGGCGGGTGACGGCCTGGAAGGCACCGCAGCGCGGCCCTGTGCCAAGAGCCTCGGCGGAGGCCGCTTCGCGACGGGGCTCGCGACCCGGGCAGGCACGAGGAGATTGGCGATTCACCCTCGAGTAACACTTCAGCGAAGTGTGGGCCCGCCGCCGCAGACAATTGGCACGCCTTTTT
>CAZDNN010000716.1:0-2975 GCA_964506385.1 uncultured Planctomycetota bacterium | reverse complement strand
CCGCCGTCCGCAGGCTCCGGCAGCGGCTCGTACGCGGCGACCTTCCAGCCGATCCGGACTGTGCCCGACTCCACGCGCACCAGGTAGAAGCGGCAGCGGGTCGTGCGGAACGCGCCCATCCCTCTGGGCTTGAGGTCGAGTGACGCGGTGGCGGGCAGCACGGTGATCCGCAACTCGCTGGTCTTGCGGGGAAGCAGCTCTGGGGGGAACGCGGGGGCGGCCATGAGGAGGGCACGCTGACGGGCCGCGGGCATCTTGATGAGGTAGAGCAGATGCGCCCAGCTCGTGCCGCGCTCTTGTGCGGCGAAGGCCGCCAGCTCGCTCGCATAGTCGTGGGTCGTCGGCTCGCCGAGCGCGATGGCCCCGACGCGGTCCACGTCGATGCCCAGGTCGCGGGTCGCCAGGCTCGTGTCGGGCGACACCGCATCCACCCCGCAGCTCGCCAGGTAGGCCGAGAGCACCTTCACTGGCTCGGGCTCCGGCCACATCTGCCAGGCGACGACACCGGCGATGGCGAGCACCAGCACGGGCATGAGATGGATGGGCCGCAGCCTGCGGAGCGGCGCGGGCACGGCCAGCTCGTGGGTCCCCTCCATCTGCTTCTTGGCCCGCTGCTGCTCGGCGGCCTCGACGGTGCGGCGGAGCGCCTCGCGCTGTTCCTCGCCGACCGGGTGGTCGCGGGTGGGCGGCTTCGCCTTGGGCTTGGCGGCAGGCTTTGCCGATGCCGCGGGTTCGGCCGCCGGGGCAGCCTTGCGCTGGGGCGCGGCGAGCAGGGAGGCGAGTTGCTCGGGCGTCAGGAGCTTCTCGCGGACGAGGATGTCGCCGAGGCGGCGGTCGTCGATGCCAGCCTCGTCGTTGGCGGCCATCTGGTACTCGAGGCAGGCGTCGAGCTGCACGCGGGCGATCAGGCCCTTGTCCACGGCGAGATCGCCGATGCGCACGGCCTCGATGGCCCGGGCAATGAAGGCCTTGCCGCACTTCGCACACTTGACCCTGCGGCCGAGGTGCTCGTCCGGGAGCGCGTACTGACGGCCGCACTCGCAACGGACTTTGGCCATGGCGGCCCGCTCCGATTCCCTGGAGACAGACAAGGCAGCGCTACCTGGATGGCGCGGACAAGGAAACGACTGGGCTGCGCCGGCGCGCCCACACGGTCCCCCGCAAGGCGCGCCCTATTATAGGAGCTTCCCCCCGCCCGGAGTCAAGTCGCAAGTCTGCCGCCGCTCACCGCGCGATGTCGAGCGGCGCGATGCCGCCCTCGCGGCGCTCGAAGATCAATGCCGCCCGCGTGGTCCGGCCGCGCCGGTCGGTCACGTCGTAGAGCGCCTTGATCAGCGTCGGGCCGTAGCCGTCGGCGGCCGCAAGCGTCCAGCCCCTGGCGCGGCGCAATGCCTCGAGCTGCGCTGCGACCGCATCGAGCGCGCGCGGAGGCGCCTCCCCGCTCATCAGCTCGCGCAGGCGCGCCGCCCGCTCAGACGCCCCCAGCCCCACCAACTCGCGGGTCAGCCTCTCGATGGCCTCGCGCTCCGCCGCAGGCACCGCCCGCTGCTCGAAGCGCTTCGGGGCGCCGCCCAGGAACTGTACGGCCGCCACAGCCGCCACCACCACGCAGACCCCCGCGCCGATTATGGCGAGCACCGTTCGTAGATTCAGCGTTGCTGCCATGGTGTACCCCTCCACTCAGGGGACAAGGCGGGGCGAGGCTCCCGCCGAGCCGCCTCCATGGGCATCAGAACCACTCGTCCCAGTCGGGCACGTAGTGCGGCGCCAGGCTCTCGCCCACGTAGCCGATGTCCGACGCCGTCGAGGTGATGCGGGCGCGGCCCTTCGCGATGGCCTCAACGTGCCCGTCGGCGAACGTCACGACCGCGCGACCGTGGTGGCGGAACCGCAGGGTCGGATAGCGGTTCTGCCCCCATCGGCTCCCCCACGGCACCATCGGGCCGTCGAGGAAGCAGTTGTTGCTCACAGTCCCCGCGTTCGACCAGTCGAGCCCTGTGTCGGCGAACGCGAAGACCTGGCTCGCGCCCTCGACCTCCCCCATCTGCTTCCACCGCGCGTTGCATCCCGGCGGCAGCGTGCCGGGGAACCAGCCGCTCGCCGGCGGGGCGAAGTACAGGCCATTGTAGCCGTACGTCGTCGTCGGCCCCCGAGCCGTGCCCTGCGGGATGTAGCTCCCCCACGGCTGCTCCGGGCAGTCGAACACATTGTCCAGGCCCGCCTCTTGCCCCAGATACGGCGCGAGCAGCCCCACCGTGTAGTCCGCGGGATTCGCGTTCGCACCCCACCAGTAGACCGACGGGCTGCCGAACCACACCTGCGGCATCGCGTAGTCGCGGAAGTCCTCAGCGTACATCTGCCAGCCCTGGCCGATGTTCCGCAGGTTCCCCGTGCACTGGGTCACCCGCGCCGTCACCCGCGCGTAGCCCAGCGCCGGCATCACCAGCGACATCAGGACGCCGATCACCGCCACCACCACCAGCAGCTCAATCAGCGTGAAGCCACACCGCTGGTGTCGGACAAGGAGCCATCGCAAATCGCAAATCCCAAATCGCAAATGTCGATCCCCACGAAACAACTCGCCCCGCACTCCGGTGTCCGAAGGCGGGGCAGATGGCCGCACAGGCGTCCTCGCCCGTCCCTGGCACGGAGACGGCGCGCAGACAGCTTGGCGGCCTTCGGCAGGTCTTCTGGCTCCCGGGCACCCTACTGGCCGCGCCTTCCCATCCACCTGCGGCGGCGGACAGTGGCACTCGTGCGGCGGTCGTTCCCGGTCACAGCGGCGGCACCGCGCAGGACTCTCACCTGCTTCCCTTGCTTGAAGCCCCGCGGCTTCGCCGAAGGCACGTTGTCAACGCCCCCTATTCTACGCCGCGCCGCCCCCGCGATCAAGCCCGGTGTTACCTTCACGCCCTACTTTCGCGGTAACACTTCAGCGAAGTGTGGCCCGCCGCCGCAGACAATTGGCACGCCTT